>NZ_CP160035.1:1521428-1825714 GCF_040703125.1 Flavobacterium ovatum | reverse complement strand
AGTAACTGCTGATGAAACTGGATTTTCTGTTGATGAGCAACATTTTTTATTTTACCACGAAAAAACCATCTCCAATCTTGACTGGAAAAGCCTAAACCTCGATTATGTGATTGAGTCCACCGGGAAATACAAAACCTTTGACGATATAAACGCGCATATTTTGGCTGGAGCCAAAAAAGTAATTCTTTCTGCTCCTGCTGAAGTAGAAAATATCAAAACAGTTGTTTTAGGAGTCAACGAACAAATCCTTGACGGAACTGAAACTATTATTTCTAATGCCAGCTGTACGACTAACAATGCGGCACCAATGATTAAGGTGATTGATGAACTATGTGGAATAGAACAAGCATACATCACTACAATACACTCCTACACCACTGACCAAAGTTTACACGATCAACCACACAGAGATTTACGTCGGGCTCGTGGTGCAAGTCAATCTATAGTCCCTACAACTACAGGAGCAGCAAAGGCATTGACCAAAATATTTCCTGAATTAGATAATAAATTAGGAGGTTGTGGAATTCGTGTTCCTGTACCCGATGGTTCTTTGACTGATATTACTTTTAACGTAAAACGAACAGTAAGTATTGAAGAGATCAACCAAGCTTTCCAAAAAGCAGCCCAAACCAATTTAAAAGGAATCTTAGACTACACAGAAGACCCAATCGTCTCTGTAGATATTTTAGGAAATCCGCATTCGTGTTTGTTTGATGCTCAATTGACCTCCGTTATTGATAAAATGGTGAAAGTTGTAGGCTGGTACGACAATGAAATCGGCTATTCCTCTAGAATTATTGATTTAATTTTATTTACTTCAAAATAAAAAACTTCTTTAAAAAAAAATCTTAATTTTCACATTCTACTAAAACCTAATTTTCTAAAGGCAAAAAACTAAAATTATTAGAATATGACAACATTTGCTCCGCAAACGTTTTGGGTTGCTTCACTTCAACAGCAATAATTATACCTTTCGAATTTAATTTTGGCTCCAAAACTGGATTAACAAAACCACTATAAGGAGCAGAAGGAAACTGTTTGTTTCTATCTAAAACCTCAGCATGTAGTTTGGCATCAATTTTTACTCCATAATTTTCAACTAAAGCTTTGGCTGCTTCATAATCACCTTCGGATTTGATGCGTTGTACTTCTCTCAATAATTGTCCAAACAGTTCGTGAAGTTTTCCATAATCCGTAATATTGAAATAAGTTTTACCGTTACGAGTGTTTTTTACAATAACCTCATCCTGAAGGCCTTTTTCATATACCCATGCACTCACCCACTGGCGGTTTCGCATATGAGCTTCCTCAATACTTTCACCTAATTTAATTCGGATTAATTGTGTAAATAACCCATTTCGAATATAGGCGTCATAAGATTCCATTCCTACTTCTTGCCAATTAACCACCAATCCTAGTTCTTCAATTTTAGGATTGTACAAGTAATATAAAGCCACCAAATCAGCTCTACCTTCTTCCATTGTTGAAGCGTAACTTTTTAATGTTTCTTTAGGAGTCCCAACACCTGCATTAATTTGTCCTGAGGCATGCCCTACCACTTCATGTAAAGCTGTATGCAATTTATCCCCAGTCGCACCGTATTTTTTTGCTAATTCAAGTTCTTCATCATCATTAACAAATTCGGCGACCCTGTCTTTTCCAGCCGATTTTGAGTAAGCTTCAACAATATTTCCTAATGATACCGATTTAGACCCATATTGAGCTCTAATCCAATCCGCATTGGGCAGATTTACTCCAATAGGTGTACTAGGCGAGGAATCACCTGCTTCCCCTGCTACAATCACTGTTTTATAAGATACCCCAACTACATTTTTCTTTTTATGTAATTCCATTAATGGAGAATTATCTTCAAACCATTGTGCATTTTTGGATATTACTTCCATTTTCTGCGACATATCAAAATCCTTAATTTGTACAATATTTTCGTAGGAACCACGATAACCCAAGGGATCATTATACACCTCAACAAATCCATTGATATAATCAATATTCCCATCAGTAGCTCGCAACCATGCAATATTATAATCGTCCCATGTTTTTAAATTTCCTGTTGTATAGTATTCAATTAACAACCCTAAAGCATCAGCTTGCATACTATTCTCAGCAACCGTTTTGGCCATTTCCAACCAATAAATGATTCTATCAATCGCAGCACCATACATACCGTTACTTTTCCAAACTTTCTCTTCCAGCTGACCTTGTTTATTTCGAACCAACTTAGAATTCAACCCAAAAGAATAGGGTTTCTTTGGATCTGGACTCTTCTTTTGAGCATAAAAAACCTCAATCTCTTTATGTGAAATTCCGTTTCCATAAAAATTTATTGCGGAGCCTTCCACCAATCCTTTGGACTCATCCAAATTTACTTTTTTACTGTCTTTTTCATTAAAAAGTACAGCAATAATATTGGGTTCTAAAAAAGTTTTAGTACCCTTCAAAAGCGTAATAAAATATTTTTCAGAAAATTCAGGTTTGATTTTATCATTGGAATAATGGTGGTGAATCCCGTTTGAAAACCAAACTCTTTTTAAATATATTTCAAAATTTACCCAATCTGCAACTGACTTATCACCTTTATACTTAGTATAAATTTGCTCCAAGGCTTCTCTTATTTTTAAATTATGTTTGTAATTTTGATCCCACATAATATCTCGCCCCGAAGTACCAGCTTGAGTTAGATAATAAACCAGTTGTTGTTCTTTCAACGTTAAATTCTCCCAATCTGGGATTTGATAACGCAACACTTTAATGTCCGCAAATTGCTCTACAACATATTCAAAAGAAGTATTGTCTTTAACTTTGAATGCCCGTTTATTTTCTTTTTGAGAATGAATAACCACCGACACTAGTAGCATTACAAACAAATTTAAACTGTATTGAAATTTCATTATTAATTTATTTTCTATTACTAATTAACAAATATAGTCATTATAAAAAAAGCAATAAGATAGAGGGATACAAGAACTTAGAATCATAAAGCACCTCTATTATTCAAATCAAACAGGATTTTTTAAACAATATAATTATCAAAAATCCGTTAGAACTAGCTAAGCAATTTATACTATTTACTTTTCAAATATCCCTTAGAAAACCAATCCTTTACATTTTTTACATTGGGCGCCAAAGTATATAAATAAATATATAACTTTACATCAGAAAACAATCCTATTATTATGCGAATTCTAAAATATCTAATCCTTTTAGTACTACTAAGCTTTGTAACCTTGTCAATTTTTGTTGCTACACAAAAAGGCGAATTTAACATTGAAAGAAGCAAAGTCATTAATAGCTCAAAATCATCCGTTTACAACTATGTAAATGACTTGAAAAATTGGGAAGATTTTGGTTCTTGGATGGAAGAAGATACCCTAATAAAAATAGTATATGCGCCAACAACTATAGGCCCTGGCGCTTCATATTCATGGGAAGGAAACGAAGGAAGTGGAAAGATGAAAACTCTTTTTGTAAAAGAAAATGACAGCATTGCTCAAAAAATGAGTTTTAATGACACTTCATCCAGTGTATCATGGAGCTTTAAAGACACTGTTGGAGGAACTAAAGTGACATGGAAAACTACTGGAGAAATGAGCTTTTTTTTCAAGATATATGCTGCACTAAATGGTGGTCCTGACAAAATCATTGGTCAGATGTATGAAAAAAGTCTAAACAACTTAGACAAAGCATTAGATTATGAAATCAATACTTATACAGTCAAAGAATATGGTTTAGTTAAAAGACCTAATATCTACTATATTGGACAAACATTTACATCCGAGATTGAGAAGGTTTATAAAAACGCAAAGATTGCAACACCTAATATTAATGGTTTTTGCCAAGAAAACAATATTAGTATTACAGGAAAACCTTTTATCATTTACCACACCTATGATTTAATTAAGCAAATAACCAAAATCACTATTTGCATCCCTATAAAAACGGAAATTTTCATAAGTCCAGGTAGTGATCTTAACTCCGGAAAACTGGAAGCTACTGAAGCTGTTAAAACAGTATTGACTGGTGATTATTCCCATATGCAAAAAGCCATAGATAAAGGCATTGCCTTTTTAAATAAAAACCAAATTAAAGCAGACCCAACTATTTCACATATTGAATGGTTTACTCTTGATCGAAATGAAGTGAAAAATCCATCCAAATGGGTTACCGAAATTTATATTCCACTTACGCCTAAAATAATTGCTCCTAAGGTCACAATTACACCAACAGTAACACCCACACCCGAAACTGTTGAAGTAAAAGAAGAAGAAACACCTATTGCAACGCCTATTTCCATTAAAGTTCACCCTTTGAAAAGCATTAAACCTGTAATCAAAAAAATTGAACCTAAAAAAATGCCTGTGATTGAGAAAAGAGAAGAACCATCTGAATTTTAGTTCCGAATAAACTCAATGCAAAAAATTTAAATTAATTTTCAACTCACATCTGAATCCATTACTGTTTTGCTCGAAGAAAAAGATTTTATTGAACGATTGTTAGATCCTAGAACGCAAAACGAATCGTTTCAAAAACTCTTGTTTGATTATCAGAAACCATTATACAACCACATTCGAAACATTGTGCTAAATCATGACGATGCTGATGATGTATTGCAAAATACCTTTATAAAAGTATTTCAACATTTAAAAAATTTTAAAGGTGAAAGTAAGTTGTTTTCATGGATGTATCGGATTGCTACCAATGAGGCACTTACTTTTTTGAACCAAAAAGTTAAAAAAAGTGGAATAACTTCAGAAACATTGCAAAACAAAGTCATTGATAACTTAAAATCAGACACTTACTTTGATGGGGACGAATTACAAATAAAATTACAAAGAGCAATTACCCTACTTCCTGAAAAACAACAATTAGTATTCAAGATGAAATATTTCGAAGAGTTAAAATATGAAGAGATTTCTGAAATAGTAGGAACCTCAGTAGGAGCTTTAAAGGCGTCTTATCATCATGCTGTAAAAAAAATTGAAGCATTTATTACCAACAATTAAACCTTTAGCAGCTTATTTAGTCTAAACTATATCATGAAAGAATTTAAATTAGATACAACCCCTAAAATAAGTACTGGTTTTAAAACACCAGATAATTATTTTGATACTTTATCAGAAAGAGTAATGCAACATTTACCTGAACCTGAAAAAGAGTCAAACTTAATTTCTATTTTCAGAAATAGAAAGCATATTATATTAATGGTGGCAGCTGTTTTTGTAATTGCATTATTGATACCAATCATATATACTACAGCAACAAAAACAACAGAAATTGACGATAGCGCTATTGAAAATTATTTGAGTTATCAATCAAATGTTACCCAATACGATATCATTAATTTACTGGACAATGAAGATATCGACAACTTGAAGTCCACAGTTGCGATTGATATTAATGAAATGGATATTGATTTATCAACAGAATCTAATTAAAGACATAACGAAATGAATTTCAAAAAAATACTTTTTCTTTTACTAACCTTGTCATTTTATTCATATGCTCAGCAAGGGATGTCCGAAAAAAGAGACCAAATTAAAGATTTAAAAGTTGCTTTTTTCAATTCAGAGTTAAATTTGTCCTCTACTGAATCAGATAAATTTTGGCCTATTTACAACACTTTTGATGACAAACAATTCGAAATCAGGCATCAAAAAATCAAAACTTATCGGAATTTAATGAAAGATCAGATCTTAAATAAAATGAAAGAAAAGGAAGCCAGCGATTTACTTTCACAAATTGAAAGCACTGATGAGGAGCTTTATCAACTTAGAAAAAATTTGATTAACAATTTAAAGAGGGTATTACCCAAAATCAAAATCATTAAATTAAAAAAAGCTGAAGAAGACTTTAACCGAAAACTACTTCAACAGTATAAAGAAAAAAACTCAAAAAATTAATTTTATTATTCCCAATCAAGTAGCTATCGCTTCGAGATTGGGATTTTTTTTTACGCAAAACTCTACTAATTTCCAAATAATTTCTATTGTTTTATAAATTACAAATACTGGATTTTCACCCATTATGAATAAAAGTTAAACTTATATTTAAAAGTTAAAACAACCTAAATCAAAAAAACAACATTGCTACAAAAAGTTATTGGCACAGTAATTGGATATCAGTAATTATTCAATATAAAACTACCCGTCATGAAAACTAAAACTCTAATAGCAAGCTTAATAACCCTCC
Organism: Flavobacterium ovatum; assembly: GCF_040703125.1. Classification (NCBI taxonomy): domain Bacteria; kingdom Pseudomonadati; phylum Bacteroidota; class Flavobacteriia; order Flavobacteriales; family Flavobacteriaceae; genus Flavobacterium; species Flavobacterium ovatum. The sequence continues at coordinate 1,819,507 of NZ_CP160035.1, read as the reverse complement.
TTTTTGCTTTTCAAACACAAGCACAATATGGAAGAGTAAATACTATGAATGATGAAATAAGCGACAATTTAGATATAAGAGCTGTAGCTTCGCTTTTTGGTGATTCAAGAAATTTACAAGACTTTGAAAGAAGACTTAACGACCCTGAAATTCAAATATCTAATTTGGATTTAAATTATGATAATCGTGTTGATTACTTACGAGTAATAGAAACTGTAGATCGTAATATTCATTTGATTGTTATACAGTCTGTAATTGATCGTGATGTCTATCAAGATGTTGCTACAATCGATGTTGAACGAGATAGATACAATAATATTCAGATACAATTTGTAGGGAACGAATACATTTATGGTCCTAATTATATTTATGAGCCTGTATACTATAGCCAACCATTAATCTACGCTTCTTTTTATGTAGGCAATTATCGTCCTTATGTATCTAATTGGTATTGGAACTTCTATCCTTCTTATTATTATGCATGGAATCCTTACCCACTTTATAGATACCGATCTAATATCCAAGTGTCTATTAATTTTCACAACTCTTACAACTACGTAAACTACAGACGTAGTAGTTATGCGGCAACACTATACAGCACAAGACGTTCTAATGGCTATGAGCGTATGCATCCTGATCATAATTTTTCAAGACGAAACTCATCTGTAACAAATCGTTATGAGCTTGACCAGAGAAGAAGCAGTAGAACTTCGACTTCAAGAAATGAAAGTGATTCTTATAGAAATGGCTCTCCAAGAGTGAGCAATTCAGACAGATCATCATCACAAAGAGGATATACTCCAAACAAGTCTGGTACATCAAGAGAATCATCTTCTCAAAGAAATGAAAGCTCAAGAGACAATTCTCAAGGTAGATCTAGTTCAGCTAGAGAGTCCGCTCCTCAATCAAGTGGAAGCTCAAGAGACAACACTCAAGGTAGATCTAGTTCCGCTAGAGAGTCCGCTCCTCAATCAAGTGAAAGCTCAAGAGACAATTCTCAAGGTAGATCCAGTTCGGCTAGAGAGTCCGCTCCTCAATCAAGTGGAAGTTCTAGAGACAATTCTCAAGGTAGATCCAGTTCGGCTAGAGAATCAGCTCCTCAACAAAGTCGTTCTTCCGAAAGTAAATCTAACTCAGTAAGAGAAAGTAGACCACAAAATTCAGAAAATAACGGTAGAAATTCTTCTTCTAATAGCATGAGCAACAGAAGAACCTAACACCAAAATTAAATACAGAAATAAAACACGGTTTAACAGACCGTGTTTTTTTTGTGCTTTTTTTAAGAATACTAATCTAATTTATTAAAAAAGAGTAAATTTGAACTGTTTTTAAAAATACTACATGAGCATATCACATAAAGATTTACATACTAAATTATCTTTAGGAGGCCTATTAATAACATTAGGGATTATATACGGAGATATTGGAACCTCACCTTTGTATGTAATGAAAGCTATTCTTGGCGACCATACCATTAACGCTGATGTCGTTTTAGGCGGTATTTCCGCTGTTTTTTGGACATTAACACTACAAACAACTATCAAATATGTCCTCATCACTTTGAGTGCAGACAATCATGGAGAAGGTGGAATATTTGCCCTTTATGCTTTAGTAAAAAAAACAAAAATTACTTGGCTAATAGTCCCCGCCATTATTGGAGGAAGTGCATTACTTGCTGACGGAATTATCACACCCCCCATTTCAGTTTCCTCAGCGGTAGAAGGAATTAGAACTTTTTACCCAGAAATAAACACTATACCTATTGTAATCGGAATTTTGTTTGTTTTATTTGCAATTCAACAATTTGGAACTAAATTGGTAGGTAAGTTTTTTGCTCCCATGATGTTAATTTGGTTTAGCATGCTAGGAATTCTTGGAATCATACAAATAGTAAAACACCCTGAAGTTGTCAAAGCATTCAACCCTTACTATGCCTATCACCTACTAACCATACATCCGGAAGGGTTTTTCGTTTTAGGATTAGTTTTTTTATGTACTACGGGAGCTGAAGCTCTTTACTCAGATATGGGACATTGTGGACGAAAAAACATTCGCATCAGCTGGATTTTTGTCAAAGCAACTTTACTACTAAACTATTTTGGACAAGGAGCTTATTTGATTCACCACGAAGGACAGACTTTAGAAACTTTAGGCGGAAAATATGGAAATCCGTTTTACCTGATAATGGCTGATTGGTTTCAACCTTTTGGAATCATGATTGCCACATTAGCAGCAGTAATTGCATCCCAAGCTTTAATTACAGGCTCGTTTACTTTAATTAACGAAGCGATGCGTTTAAATTTTTGGCCAAAGGTAAAAATTAAATACCCTACTGAACTCAAAGGACAATTGTACATACCCTCTATCAACTGGCTATTATTTTTTGGTTGTGTAGGTATTGTGATCCATTTTGAGGAATCAAGTAACATGGAACATGCTTATGGATTAGCGATTATCCTTTGCATGATTATGACCACTATTTTACTCAACTTTTATTTGATAATGAAAAGAGTAAAACTATACTTCATGGTTCCTTTGATCACAATTTATTTAATGATCGAACTAAGCTTCCTTGCTGCCAACGTAACCAAATTTGCAGATGGTGGCTATGTAACATTAATGATTGCAATTGTACTAATTTCAATAATGACAACTTGGTATCTTGCCAAAAAAATAAATAAAAGCTATACTAAAATTGTAAAAATAGAAGACTATAAAAAAGTTCTAAAAGAATTGAGTGTTGATCTTAGCATTCCTAAATATGCTACCCATTTAGTCTATATGACTAACGCCAATCGCTCTGATGAAATTGAAGAAAAGGTAATGTATTCCATTTTACAAAAAAGACCTAAAAGGGCAGATATTTATTGGTTTGTCCATGTGAATATTCTGACTGAACCTTATAAAACAGAATACCGAGTAACCGAAATATTAAAAGACGATTTATATCGTATCGATTTCAACTTAGGGTTTAGAGAACCTACTAAAATCAACCTTATGTTCAAAGAGGTGATTAAGGATATGGTCCAGAAAGGCGAAGTAGATATTACCAGCAGATATGAATCTTTGAACAAAAACAATATCCTTGGTGATTTCAAATTTGTATTATCAGAAAAATTTCTTTCTAACGACAGTGACTTAAGATGGTATGAAAAAATTGTGATGAACTCATATTTTTTCATCAAAAAACTAAGCTTATCAGAAGAAAGAGCCTTTGGACTAGACAGTAGTTCCGTTAAAATAGAGAAATTTCCAATGGTGCTTCACGCCCCTGAACTTGTAGGATTAACACGTGTAGAATAACACCAAAACATAAAAATTCCAAAACACCGTCCTTTTAAAAACGGTGTTTTTTTATCCCAAAAAGAATAAATTAATTTCATGAATTTTAAATTAAACTTTCAAATCAATTAATAGTACCTTTGCAGCTCAATTAATTAAAATGAGATTACACAGAAATTTAGTTTACACCACAATCGATTCTCTAAATGCCATCTTCAACGAAGGAGAATACGCTGACAAAGTGGTTGCAAGAGCTTTAAAAAAAGACAAACGTTGGGGAAGTTCAGATAGAAAATTTGTTGCCGAAACTATATACGAAGTTGTTCGTTGGAAAAGACTATACGCAGAAGTTGCAGAAGTAAAAGAACCTTTTGACCGTGATAACTTATGGCGAATGTTTTCAGTATGGGCAGTTTTAAGAGGGTATCCAATTCCTGACTGGCGTCAATTGGAAGGTACACCGGAGAGAAAAATTAAAGGGCGTTTTGCTGAATTATCAAAAACACGCGCTATCAAAGAATCTATTCCAGATTGGATGGATGAGGCATGTGTCAAAGAACTAGGGGAAGAAGTTTGGTCGAAAGAAATTACAGCTCAAAACCAACCTGCGAAAGTGATTTTGAGAACAAATACACTTAAGACGACTAAGGAAAACCTAAGAGCTATCTTGATGGATTTAGATATCCACACAGATCCCTTAGAGAAACAACCCGATGCTTTGGTTTTAAAAGAAAGAGCAAACGTCTTTATGACTGATGCTTTCAAACAAGGTTTTTTTGAAGTACAAGATGCCAATTCGCAATTGGTTGCCGCATTCCTTGATGTAAAACCAGGAATGAGAGTAGTAGACACTTGCGCTGGTGCTGGAGGAAAAACATTGCATATTGCTGCCTTGATGGAAAACAAAGGGCAGTTAATTGCTATGGATTTATACGAAAGTAAATTAAAGCAATTAAAAATAAGAGCTAAACGTGATGGCGCCTTTAATATTGAATACCGTATTATTGATAGCACAAAAATAATCAAACGTTTACACGAAAAAGCAGACCGTGTTTTGATTGACGCTCCTTGTAGTGGTTTAGGTGTTTTAAAAAGAAACCCAGATGCAAAATGGAAATTGCAACCAGAGTTCATCGACAATATTCGTAAAATACAAGCAGAGGTTTTAGAAAGTTATTCTAAAATTGTAAAACCAGGTGGAAAACTAGTTTATGCTACCTGTTCTATTTTACCATCCGAAAATCAAGAACAAGTAGAACGTTTTTTAACTACTGAAATCGGAAAGCAATTTACCTTCATTAAAGACGATAAAATTTTAGCTTCAGAATCTGGATTTGATGGTTTTTACATGGCTTTATTAGAAAGAAAACAGTAAATAAAAATCAAAGGTCAATTTCAAAAGTCAAAAAGCAATTGAATTATCTATAATAAAAAAGCTCCGATTTCAATATGAAATCGGAGCTTTTACTTTTATTTTATTTTAGAAATTTCATCGGAAATTGAATTTATTTATTTTTCATTGCCTTTTGAAATTGAATTTTGAATTAATCATTCATCGAAATCAAGAACTCTTCGTTATTTCTAGTTTTTCTAAAACGGTCGTTTATAAAGCTCATTGCTTCAACAGGATTCATATCAGCAAGATATTTACGCATGATCCACATTCTTTGTAATGTATTTTCATCCAAAAGCATATCATCACGTCTTGTACTAGAAGAAGTCAAATCAATAGCCGGGAAGATACGTTTGTTTGCAATCTTACGATCCAACTGCAGCTCCATATTACCTGTACCTTTGAATTCCTCAAAGATAACTTCATCCATTTTAGAACCTGTTTCAGTTAAAGCTGTTGCAATAATACTTAACGAACCGCCATTCTCTACATTACGGGCAGCACCAAAAAAACGTTTTGGTTTTTGTAACGCATTCGCATCCACACCACCACTCAATACTTTTCCAGAAGCTGGCTGCACTGTATTATAAGCTCTTGCCAAACGAGTAATCGAATCCAAAAGAATTACTACATCATGTCCACACTCCACTAATCTTTTAGCTTTTTCAAGAACAATATTAGCAATCTTTACATGCTCTTGAGGCTCTCTATCAAAAGTAGAAGCAATAACCTCACCTCTTACACTACGTTGCATATCAGTAACCTCTTCAGGACGTTCGTCAATTAACAAAACGATTAAATAAACTTCAGGATGATTGGCCGCAATAGCATTTGCTATTTCTTTCAACAACATAGTTTTACCCGTTTTAGGTTGAGCGACAATCATACCACGTTGTCCTTTACCAATTGGAGAAAACAAATCAATAATACGAGTTGAAATCGTACTTTGTCTTTCGGCTAATTTAAATTTCTCTGAAGGAAAAACAGGAGTAAGATGTTCAAACGAAACCCTATCTCTCACCACTTGTGGGTCGTGACCATTAATTTTGAGAACTCGAACTAAAGGAAAAAATTTCTCTCCTTCCTTAGGGGGTCTTACGACTCCTTTTACAGTATCACCCGTTTTTAGTCCAAACAATCTAATTTGTGAAGTTGACAAATAAATATCATCTGGCGAAGCTAAATAATTGTAATCAGAAGAACGTAAGAAACCATACCCATCAGGCATCATTTCTAACACACCTTCACTTTCTATAATTCCATCAAACTCAAAATCAGCATCTCTAAAGTTACTTTTCTTACTTTTAAAATTTGGATTTTGCTTATTTAATTGATTTGGATTTATCTTTTTAGCTGGACTATTTGATTCTGTTGCTTCCGTATTTTCAACGACTTCTACAGTTTCTTTGACTAATTCCTTAGATTCCTCTTTTTCCTTTTTTAGTGCAATTTTCTGTTCGTAAGCTGACTTACTAAACTTTACAATTTTAGGACCTTTTTTTTCTGGATCTCCGGCTTCAGCATTGACCTCGACAATTGCTTTTTCTTGAACTGCTTCAGTTTCCACTACAGAATCATTGTCACCATTTGACGATTCCTTTTCTATAGCTTTTTTTGATGTAGTTTTAGATATAACTGCCTTTTTCACAGGAAGTATTCGTGCTCTCTTAGGCTTATCTGAATCATCACTTGCTTCAGTATTGACGTCAGATCCTGAGTCAACCTTCACACTTGTTTCATGGCCTAAAATTAGACCAATTAAAGTCTCTTTTTTAACACCATTAAATTTTATAGTTTTAGCAGCTTTAGCTATTTCTTGAAGCTCAGCTAGCTTCATTTCTTTTAATGCAGAAATATCAAACATGAAAGTTCTTTGAATTTAATTAATTTGGAAACACTAAAAAAATAGGTAGTATATTTTTAATTTGAATAGACCGCAGTATGAAGTGCTTACGGTATTGTTATGCAATAATACGAATAAAATTTTATGATACAATAGTATTTTAAAAAAAGAAAATATATTTTTGTGCTACAAATAACCCGTAATGATACAGAGAATTCAAACTATTTATTTATTTCTTGCTTTTGCAACTACAGGTATTCTACCCTTTATTTTCCCTTTATGGACAATAAACAATGGTGATGATTATTTTTTTATGCAAAATCAATTGTTCGTTATATTGTTTGGACTGAGTACAACTCTCAGTATATTTAGTATTATTTCCTTTAAAAAGAGAAAAAGTCAATTTGTCCTTGGCAGATTGAATATCATATTAAATTTAATTTTATTAGGATTATTTGTATATCATTCACTAAACTTATCTGGAGGAACTGAAATAGTTTCGGAGAAAGGTATTGGGATGTTTCTTCCTATTGTTACTATCGTATTATTAGTACTTGCTAATAAGGCCATCAAACAGGACGAAGATCTTGTAAAATCTGTGGATAGATTGAGATAAACCTATAAACTTAGTTTATTAGTGCGAAGGAAACCCGAATTTTATATTCGGGTTTTTTTGTATCCCTAAGCAAAAATACCTTACTTTTAAATAATCGACCATTCATCAGGCAGATTACCCAAAATTAACTGAACTGAATAACTAATAGACTGCGATTGAATTACATCATCACTTCATACAGAAGTCAATCCATCAATAAATTATTCTAACGTTTTTTTTTATTAAATTTGAAAATTCACCTACAGTCCAATGAAAGAAAAAATACGAATCCATCTTGCTGATGACCATCATGTTCTTATTGATGGCATGAAGACTTTATTAAACACTGTTTCAAACTTTGAAGTGGTAGGGTTTTCTCTTGATGGTAGTTCGATTTTTGAAGAAGTCACAGCCAACAATAGCGACATTTTAATTTTAGACATCAGTATGCCTAAAAAGGACGGAATTGAAGTTATAAAGGAATTTAATAAAAAAGGTTTCCCTTGTAAAGTAATCATTCTTTCTAGTTATGATGATTTAAAAATCATCAAAGAAGTAATGAATTTAGGTGCTTCTGGCTATTTAACGAAACAGTGTGCGGGTGAAAACATCGTCGAAGCCATACAAACCGTTGCGAATGGCGAAGAGTATTTTTGCAAAGTTGTAAGAGAAAAGATATTCAATACCGCTACCCAAAATAACCCGCAATTAATTCCCAAAAAAATCTCCACCACCTCGCTTTTAACAGACAGAGAAATTGAAATCACCACCCTAATAGCATTAGAATTCAGCGGGAAGGAAATTAGCGAAAAATTATTCATCAGTACCAATACCGTTGAAACGCATCGAAAAAATATCATCAAAAAACTGAAAGCCAAAAATACGATAAGCATCGTTAAATTTGCTATTAAGAACAATTTAATCAAATCGTAGACCAATCACAAACTCCTTTTATGAGAACAATACGGCTTGTTTTATTTCTTCACATAACACTATTTTTTGCTAACCAAGCTATCTTTTCTCAAGAAAACATCCCAACTGAAAAAGAAACTACCAAACTAGTTCAGGATGCGACTCGCTTAATGCTGGAAGAAAAACATGAAGAATCATTAAAAAAATCCCGCAAAGCTTTAAAATATGCTATTGCAATCAAAAACAACAATTTAATTGCCAATTGCTACAATACTATTGCGGCCAATTTTGATGAATTAACTGAGTTTGAAAAAGCCTTTTTTTATTACAAGAAAGGACTATTGTATGCCCAAAAAACAAATAACAATAAACTCAAAAATTGGCTTAATAACAACCTTGCCAACATCTACTGTTTTGATAAAAAAGAATATGCGAAAGGAATTTATTACTATAAAAAATCACTTCAATACAGCAATAAAATCAAAGACACCACACAAATTGTTTTTACCAAACTCAATATCACATGGGCTTATTTTGACATCGGTCGCTTTGACGAAGGATTGCCTTATCTAGAATTCATCAATAAACACCATCTAAAATACGGAAAAGAGTCCTCTATTATAGCTTTAAACATGCTAAACGGAATGTATCATTCACATATCAAACATAATGCATTAGCCGTAAAATATTTCGAAAAAGCGATAGAATGCGGTCGAAAAGAAAACGAAAAATCGGATTTATCATTTTCCCATTTAGAATATTCGAAATTTTTATTCAAAAACAAACTATTTCAAAAAGCATATCAGAATCTAAACTTATACAACACCCTCACATCTGAAATAAATGATGAAGAAAAGCTAAAAAAGGCCAATGTTGCAGGCATCAATTTGGAATTAGATGAATACAAAAGAGAGATTGACAACATCGAAACTAAATTTAAAACCAAAGAACAATTGATGATTGAAAACCAAACCAAAAATAAGCGCATAAGCGTAATTATAATTTCGGCTTTGATTGTCATCATCATTCTTTTTTACTTTTTCTTTCAAAACACCAAGTTGAAACAAAAAAACGACCTGAAAAACATTCAAAGTAAAATTCAAAGAAACATTATCAACGCCTCTATGAACGGCCAAGAAATGGAACGAAAAAAAATAGCTTCATTTCTTCACGACAACATCAGCGCTTTACTCTCTTCCGCAGACATGCATCTTAGTGTATTGAATGCTAAAAAACCCGAGTCTTCAGAAGAGTTAATCAAAACTAAATCAATACTTCGCGATGCTCATGACAAGGTAAGAGATCTATCACACCAATTGCTTCCTTCTCTGCTAGCGCGTTTTGGACTTTATTATGCACTTCACGACTTATGCGAAAAAAACTCTAATTCGAGCTTACATTTTGAATACGAAGGCCCTGAAGACACTCATACTCGATATAACGAAGAATTTGAAATGAAAATGTATTTTATAATCACAGAACTCCTCAATAACATTATCAAACACAGTCAAGCCAATCAGGCTAAACTCAAACTTACCGAAAAGAATGGCAACTTAATAATTCAAATAACTGACAATGGCCAAGGTTTTGACACTAAAAAATTCAATATCATTGAAGGTTTTGGGCTCAACCAAATTCGAGCTCGAATCAAAAATATGGAGGGAAAACTCAAAATAAAATCAACTATTAATTCCGGAACTACAATCTCAATTTTAGCACATATTGAATATAGAACGTAACTAGACTCTTTGCTCGATTTCTATAATTTCCAAATCTTTTATTTTATCACCCTCAATCACAAAACGCAACATCGTACGCACTTGATGAAAACCACTTTTACCACAAGCACCGGGATTCATATGCAATAAATTGAGTTTTTTATCAAACTGCACTTTTAAAATATGAGAATGCCCACAAATAAATAATTTGGGAGAATTAGCCGTCAATTCCGCTCGAATATTTGAACTGTATTTCCCCGGGTACCCACCTATGTGCGTAATCCAAACATCAACCCCTTCGCACATAAAACGATTGTGTAACGGGAATTCCATTCGCGCCTGCGCATCGTCAATATTCCCATAAACTGCGCGCAAGGGTTTGTGTTTTTTTAATGTATCTGTAACTACCAAATCCCCAATATCACCCGCATGCCAAACCTCATCGGCTTGTGCTACGTATTTCAAAATGGTATCATCAATATGGCTGTGCGTGTCCGAAAGCAGTAAAATCTTCTTCATTTTCAAATTTAAAAAACCAAAGATACTATTTGATCTGTTAAATATTTAGGATTTTTGAATAAGGATTTCGGTACGGCTGAAAATTCTAATTAACGAAACGTTTCAAAATAAAACCATTCAATAAAACCTACAAGTTGTTATTTATCCGATATACATTCTGTATTCAAAAATCCTAAATCACAAATCCTTATTCCTGAATTTTTAACCTTTTCACAACACAAAAACTTTGTACCTTTGAAGCTTTAGAAATTTGCGATACCACAGCCTTGAGATATTTTATAAAATTAGCCTATAACGGAACACCTTATCACGGATGGCAATACCAGCCCAACGCAGCCTCTGTGCAAGAAACACTGAATAAAGCGCTGTCTGTTTTGCTAAATAGCGAAATCAACGCCATGGGTGCTGGTCGTACCGATACTGGTGTTCACGCACGTGAAATGTTTGCGCATTTTGACTGTGATAAAATCATCGATGCTACAAAACTGATATACAAACTCAACTCGTTTTTACCCAAAGACATCGCGATTTTCGACATTATATTGGTTACAGACGAAGCCCATTGCCGTTTTGATGCGACCAAAAGAACCTATCAATACCACATCAACACGATAAAAAACGTTTTTTTGAACGAACAAAGTTGGTTTCTCAATCAAAAGTTAGATGTCGCACTGATGAACCAAGCTGCTAAAATATTATTCAATCACACCAATTTTCAGTGTTTTTCCAAAGTAAATACAGATGTAAATACTTTTGATTGCACGATTTTTGAAGCGCATTGGCAAGAAAACGGAAGCGATTTAGTTTTCACGATTTCAGCCAACCGCTTTTTGCGAAATATGGTGCGCGCCATTGTGGGCACCTTGGTCAACGTGGGCATGCATAAAATCAGCGTGGATGATTTTGAAAAAATTATTGAAAGTAAAAACAGAGACAAAGCCGGTATTTCCGTACCTGCTCACGGCTTGTACTTGACCAAAATTGTATATCCTTATTTAGAGTAAGGCGTAATTTTGAAAATAAAAATTTCCTCCCTAGCCCTGATGGTAGTGGAAATCCTTTTTATCCCGATTTTTCAGGGATAAAAAGATTGAAACGAACAGCAGGTCAAGGCGTAAATGAAATATAAAAATAAATAGCTCCTAAAAAAAGGAACTAAACAGCATTGAAAATGAAAGCAAAAGCATTCGACATACGATTATTCAAACGAATTTTAGAATATACCAAGCCTTATAAATGGCGTTTTAATGGTGTGGTTATTTTCGCCATTTCCTTATCTATTTTTGCGGCCTTACGTCCGTATTTATTGAAACAAACGGTAGATGGCTACATCCAAACAGAGGATCAACATGGCCTTTTACTCTATATCTGCTTGATGGGGATTGTCTTGCTATTGGAGGTTTTTTCACAATTTTTTTTTGTGTACTGGGCCAACTGGCTCGGGCAAGATATTGTCAAAGATATTCGTGTCAAACTATTCAAACATATCTTAAGTTTTAGGATGAAATATTTTGACATGGTTCCAGTTGGACAATTGGTAACCCGTTCAGTTTCTGACATTGAAGCGATTGCTCGTATTTTTAGTCAAGGACTTTTTATGATTATCAGTGACTTGATGAAAATGGTGGTAGTTCTGGGTTTTATGCTATACATGAACTGGAAACTAACTTGGATTGTCATTATCGCTATGCCTATTTTGGTGTTTTTTACTCGTATTTTTCAACGCAAAATGCAAGTGGCTTTTGAGGAAGTACGTACGGAAATCTCCAATATGAATACCTTTGTTCAAGAACGTGTAACGGGAATGAAAATCGTTCAACTCTTTAACCGTGAAACTATTGAGTCTGATAAATTCAAAGATATTAACCACAAACACAAGACGGCTTGGATCAAAACAATTTTGTACAACTCAATTTTCTTTCCAATTGCTGATATTATTTCATCCTTAACATTAGGATTCGTAGTGCTTTACGGTGGTATCAAAATTTTAAACGGCGATAACTTCACCACTTTTGGAGATCTATTTTCATACACCATGTTTATTGGAATGCTGTTTAATCCACTGCGACAAATTGCAGATAAATTCAACGAGATGCAACTGGGAATGATCGCTGCCAATCGTGTTTTTGAAATTTTGGATACTCAAGACCAAATTCAAGATACTGGTAAAAAAGAAGCTCCAGTTTTTGATGGAAATATTTCGTTTAAGAAAGTACATTTTGGATACATTCCTAATGAAGAGGTGATTAAAGGTGTTAATTTAGAAGTTAAAGCGGGAGATACCGTGGCGATTGTAGGCTCTACAGGTGCTGGAAAATCTACTATCATCAACTTACTGAATCGTTTTTACGAAATCAACAGTGGTACGATTTGTATTGATGATCATAACATCGAAGAATATACATTGAGTTCTTTGCGAAAGCAAATTGCCGTGGTATTGCAAGATGTTTTTTTATTCGCTGATACCATCTACAACAACATTACACTGAACAACCCTGAAATCACTAGAGAACAGGTATATGAAGCGGCCAAAGAAATTGGTGTACATCACTTTATCATGACTTTACCTGACAATTATGATTTTGATGTAAAAGAACGTGGCGTCATGTTATCTTCAGGACAAAGACAACTGATTGCGTTTTTGCGTGCGTATGTGAGCAATCCTAGTATTTTGATTTTAGATGAAGCTACTTCGTCAATTGATACTTATTCTGAAGAATTAATTCAGCGCGCTACCGAGACCATTACCCAAGGTAGAACTTCGATTGTGATTGCACACCGTTTGGCAACTATTGTCAATGCTGATAAAATTGTAGTTATGGACCAAGGATTGATCGTAGAACAAGGAACACATCAAGAATTAATCAACAAAGAATCCGGCTACTATAAAAACTTATATGATTCGCAGTTTTCAGTAGCTAACTAATTATTCAATAAGTCCCCACCCAAGTGACAGCAAAGGATCCGTTAATTATCAATAATGCAAAGCATTTTAAAATAATCGTGATTTTTTGAAATTTTGTTAGTTTAATACTTTATTACATTGAAACTTTCTCAAAACAGAATAAATTCTTAAATTCGCCCAATCAATTAACAGCGAAAAAACAAAATTGAAAGGAACTTTTGCTAATTCCAATTTTACAACTTAAAAAACATAAAACAGAAATAAAATGAAATACGACATCATAGTTTTAGGAAGTGGCCCAGGCGGATATGTTACAGCCATTAGAGCATCACAATTAGGATTTAAAGTTGCTGTAATTGAAAAAGAAAACCTTGGTGGAATTTGTTTGAACTGGGGTTGTATCCCTACGAAAGCATTATTAAAATCAGCTCAAGTTTTTGATTATCTAAAACATGCTTCTGACTACGGTTTGACTGTTTCATCATTCGATAAAGATTTCCCTGCAGTTATACAACGTAGCCGTGGTGTTGCCTCTGGAATGAGTAAGGGTGTTACCTTCTTGATGAAGAAAAACAAAATTGACGTTATCAATGGTTTTGGAAAAATAAAAGCGGGTAAAAAAGTTGATGTTACTGATAAAGATAACAAAGTAACGGAATACAGTGCAGACCATATCATTATCGCTACAGGAGCTCGCTCTCGTGAGTTGCCAAACTTGCCACAAGATGGCGTTAAAGTAATTGGTTACCGCCAAGCAATGTCTTTACCTACACAACCAAAATCAATGATCGTTGTAGGATCTGGAGCTATTGGAGTTGAGTTTGCTCACTTTTACAATTCAATGGGAACAAAAGTAACTATTGTTGAGTTTATGCCAAACGTTGTTCCAGTAGAAGACGAAGATATTTCTAAACAAATGGAAAAATCATTGAAAAAATCAGGAATTGATGTAATGGTTAACTCTTCTGTTGAGAAAATTGACACTACAGGAAACGGAGTTAAAGCATTTGTTAAAACAGCAAAAGGTGAAGTAGTTCTTGAAGCTGACATCTTATTATCTGCTGTTGGAATCAAAACGAACATCGAAAACATAGGACTTGAAGAAGTAGGAATTGCTACTGATAGAGATAAAATTTTAGTAAACGCTTACAACCAAACAAACATCCCAGGTTACTACGCTATTGGTGACGTAACTCCAGGACAAGCATTGGCTCACGTAGCTTCTGCAGAAGGAATCAACTGTGTAGAGAAAATTGCAGGAATGCACGTAGACCCAATTGATTACGGAAACGTACCAGGGTGTACTTATGCTACTCCAGAAATTGCTTCGGTTGGTATGACCGAAAAACAAGCTAAGGAAAAAGGATACGACTTAAAAATTGGAAAATTCCCATTCTCAGCGTCTGGAAAAGCACAAGCTTCTGGAAACTCAGACGGATTTGTAAAAGTAATCTTTGATGCTAAATACGGCGAATGGTTAGGATGCCACATGATTGGTGCTGGTGTTACTGATATGATTGCTGAAGCAGTTGTAGCGCGTAAACTAGAAACGACTGGACACGAAATCCTAAAATCGATTCACCCTCACCCAACCATGAGTGAAGCGGTTATGGAAGCGGTTGCAGATGCTTACGGAGAAGTAATTCACTTGTAAGAATAACATTTTTAAATATATAAAAATCCGATTTACGAAAGTGAATCGGATTTTTTTTACCTCACTTAATCCAAAAAAAATCCCCAACATTGCTTGTTGAGGATACTTTAATACTACTTTATACTTAATACTTATTCCTTCTCGTAGCGTTCCATTTCACGATCATAAAAAGAATTGGCTGCTTCGATTAAACCCTCCATTTCTACGTTCAGTTCCGATTCGTCTAGATCTTCAGCTTCTTCCATAAATTCTACCTCATCATCTTTTAGGTTAATAATGAATCTTGGGTAATCTAAGTGAACGATAAAAATGTCGTCTGGACAATCTGTATTGTCTCCAAGTAAAAATTTCGGTAATTCCATTTTATGAGTTATGAATTATGAGTTATAAATTATAAGTTATGAGCAATGGGATAAAAATCAAAAATCGTTAATCGTTGATCAAAAATCTTTAAATTATTTATCTGATAAAATAATTGGTGCGCTTCCTTTACTACCCATAAAAATGATTTTAGTATTGGGTGATGCGGCCAATTCTTTTTGAGCTTTTATGGTTTCATATTGCAATTGCTTATCGGTCAAACCAAGGGAAATAATTCTTTGGTAATCGGCAATACCTTGCGCTTCTACACGTTTACGCTCCGCTTCTTGTTTCTCTTTTTGGAGTACAAATTGCATTTTTTGCGCATCTTGCTCTGCATTTATTTTACTTTCGATAGTCGTTTTTACCGAAGCTGGTAAATTGATATTCCTAATTAACAACTGCTCTAAAATCAAACCTCTTGTTTTAAAATCGGCTTCGATACTTTTGAAAATACGGTCTTGAAACTCGTTCCTTTTAGTCGAATATAAAGCTATGGCATCATAATAAACTGCATTGTCACGAATACGTGTTCTCGTCACTGGACGCACAATCTTATCAATATAATTCACTCCAATTCCCTTAAAAATCTTTGGTGCATCAGTAGGCATCACTTTATACAAAACAGTCAAATCAATCACTACTTCCAGTCCGTCATTAGATAAAACTCGAATGGCATCATCCCCTTCTTGTGCTCCCTCAGCATGATCCGCAGACATCGTATAATTTTGAGTCTGAACATCAAAAATAGTCACATCTAGCAATGGGTTAATCACATGCAAACCACTTTCTAATATATCTGGGCGTACATTTCCGTATAACGACTTAACCCCAACTTTTCCTGCGTCAACTTGTTTAAAAGCTGTAGCAAAAACACCAATTAAAGCCAACAAGAAACCGATAATCCTAAAAATATTTGAGAATTTCGTCAACGGACTTGGATTGGCATTGACAGAATAACTAATAATTATTAAAACTATACCGATAAAAACTAATACAATCATTTTAATTTGTTTTGGAGTTTGTTAACCAATTAATTTTTTGGTCAAATAATTAAAGCGAAGGTACAAAAATAAAGCGGCTGTTGTTAATCCTGCCAAAAGTCCAATCCAGATTCCAGTTGCTTTCAATTCTGTAAACAAACCTAACCAAATACAAACTGGAAACCCAACCACCCAATAAGCAATAAAGGTGATATACATGGGGATTTTCACATCTTGTAACCCTCGTAATGCCCCGAGCATAACCACCTGAATCCCATCAGAAATTTGGAACACAGCGGCTACTAATAATAATTGCGATGCTATGGTTAAAACTTCTGTATTTTGAACTAGATCAGCAAGATTATTTTTATCTACAAACCAAAGCGGTAAATAATCATGAAACAATACAAAGATGATCGCAAAAAATATTTCGAGTAAAATCGCTAATAAAAATATGGACAATGCTACAATTCTCAATTTTTTAAAATCACCCAATCCTTTTTGATTTCCTACTCTAATCGTGGCCGCAACACTCAACCCCATGGCAAACATAAAGGTAAAAGATGCCAAACTCAAAGCAATTTGGTTTGCCGCTTGGTTAGTAATTCCTAAAAGACCCGAAAGCCAAACAGCTCCAGTAAACAAGGCAACTTCAAAAAACATTTGCATAGCTGAAGGAGCTCCTAGTTTAATGATTTCTATATTGACTGATTTCTTAATTTTTCTTATCGAAAATCCTTCAAAAAAGGGATGAAATTTTTCATTATTTTTCATTTTATAATGCATATACCCTAACATCACAAAACGAGACACTAAGGTTCCTATTGCAGCACCTATAAACCCTAATTCAGGGAAAATCCAAAAACCGTATATCAAAACGTAATTCAAAATCACGTTGACCACATTCCCTAGTAATGTTGCCCACATGGAGTATTTGGTCTCACTCATTCCGTCGGCAAATTGTTTGTAGCCTTGAAAAATAATTAAAGGCACTAACGAAAAAGCAATTATATCCAGAAAAGGCTTAGCCAAAACCACTACATTCTCCGGCTGCCCCATCATGTCGACAAAAGGTTTCCCAATTAGAATCACACCAAAAAGTACCAATCCTAAAATGGTACATAAATACAATCCATGATGAAAGGTGGATCTCCCTTCTTTAATATCTTTTTTACCATCGGCTGCAGCAGCCATTGGCGTAATCGCTGTTGAAAAACCAATTCCCAATGACATAGCAACAAAAACCAAACTATTAGCTAAAGAAGCCGCTGCTAACTCTGTAGGTCCAATATGTCCCACCATGACGTTATCAACGATACCTACGATAATATGCCCTAGCATTCCAATAATAATAGGATAAGCTAATTTAAAATTATAAGAGAATTCTTTTGTATAAATAGATAAAGTCAAATTGTTTTTTTTTTGAGTGGGCAAAGGTAAGCAGAAGCTTTTAATTTCATTCCCATTATAGAATTTTATCATTATTATAACAGGCATATTTATTAGAATCTAAAAATTATATAACAATCAAAATAAATGCTATAACATTGCGTTTTGTTAAACCAATACATTTGTTTAAACAATCTTGAAGTGACATCAAGGTTATTATTAACTTAATAAAATTATAAATCAAAATTAAAAAATTATGAAAACGACTGTGAAAATTAAAAGTTTAGCTATAGTAGGATTTGCTTCTTTATTATGTAATGTAGTATCTGCGCAACAAAAGGAAAAAGCTAATTACGATCAAGGCTTCCGTTTAGGATTTGGCCTAAATGTTGGAGCACCTACTAATGAAGATTTTTACAACTATGCTTTAGGAGCCGATGCAAGATTACAATACGATCTATCAAAAAAGACTTCATTGATTTTAACAACAGGTTTCACTAATTTATTCATTAGCAATAACCGACCTGATCTAGGTATTATTCCAGTTAAAGCCGGATTTAAAGCCTTTGTTTGGGAAGATCAGTTTTATGTTTTGGGAGAAGTAGGTGGGGCTTTTGCTGTTACCAATAATGTAAACCAACATACTTATTTATTTGCACCTGGAATTGGTTACGCAACCAAATATATTGACGTAAGTGTACGATACGAAGGATATACAGAATACGATACTAATCAAATCGCATTGCGTTTGGCTTATGGGTTTAAATTGTAACAATAAAACAAATTTTAACCGTATAAAACAGCATTAAGACAATGCTAATTTATACGGTTATTTATAAAAAACCAACCTTATCAAAGATAGACAAGGTTGATTTTTTTTTAAAATGTATGGTAACTAACTTTTAAAAGTTTGTTTTACAAACGATAAAACTGAGTTTTCAAATTGATTTACTTTCGTTAATAATTTACTTTGAATAGGCAGATAATATAATTGTTCTTTAAGAATACTATCTTTTAATCGGACATAATCTTTTTCGGTTGTAATGATGATTTTCCCCTTAGACTGTTCTTGAATAGTTATCAAATCTTTATCGGAAAAATGATGGTGATCGGGATAGGTTAAACAAAGATCATGATCGTTTTTTAAATACTCAAAGAATGGCTTGGGCTTTGCAATTCCGGCTAATAAAACTTTCTGCTTGCTTTTGAGAGCCTCTACGGTTAATTGCTCATTTTTTCCATATACTACTGTATCATATTGAATGGTCGAAAAATACAATTCTTGATTGGAATTTAAATTAAGTTTGTTTGTGATTTCTTGTTGTTCTTCGACAGAAAGTGTTGCAGGGCATTTGGTCACGACAACAACTTTGGCTCTTTTGGCTCCGCTCCTGCTTTCTCTTAAATTTCCCATCGGTAAAATAAAATCATCCGCGTACAAATCTCCGTAAGCTGTGAGTAAAATATACAATCCTGCTTTTACTTTTCGGTGTTGGTAAGCATCATCTAATAAAATGATCTCGGGTTTTACTTTTTGTGAAAGCAATAGGAAGATTCCGTTGGTTCTATTGGCATCTACTGCGACTTGAATTTTCGGGAATTTTTGATAATATTGAAAAGGTTCGTCTCCTAGAATTAACGCGTTGGCATTTTCATCGGCCAAAATAAAACCTTCGGATTGCCTTTTATAACCACGGCTTAGAGTCGCTACTTTATAAGAATCACTTAACATACGAACTAAATATTCGATTTGTGGTGTTTTACCAGTTCCTCCTACGCTCAGGTTTCCCACCGCAATTACTGGAACATTAAAAGTGGTATGTTTTTTTAATCCTTGATCGAAAAGAAAATTTCGAATAGCAGTTATCAAACCATATAATAACGCAAATGGAAAGAGTAATTTTCTAAGTATCTTCATAATTATTTATCCGAATAAATGCCCCATTGCAGAAACCACATATAAGGTAACTATATTCGTTTCTACTCGATAAACCATTCTGTTTTTTTTTATTAATTCGTCTTGACCAATATCCTTTAAAATTATATTTTAATCCCTCTGGTTGTCTCTCTCCTAAAAAAGGGTTTTCAGTAAGTTCTAATAATATTTTTTCGATTTTTTTTATCGTAGATTGATTTTCTGATTTATAATGATCTTTCAAATCTTTACATGCAACATCTTCAAAATCTACGATATACTTCCCCATATATCATCCGGATCTATAACAGTTCTTTTTTTACTTTTTGCAGATTCCAACACCGTTTTGACAAACTCAGGATTGTAAACACTTCCTTCTTCACGAACTTCATCAAGTTGGTTTTCTACAATTTCAATTCCTTCTACATTTTTAAAGACAGACTCCACCATCGCCATAAAAGCTTTCCCCGCTTTGGTACGTTTATCGATTTTTAAGGTAATAGTGGTCATAACTGTAGTTTTGAATAACAAAGATACAAAATTCGTGTAGGTTTCATTTTATAGTTAATTGGTTTATTCGTTAATTTGTTTATTCGAAAAAAAATCAAAATGAAAATAAAAGAAATCCTTTCTGTACTTGAAGAGATGGCGCCCTTGGGATATGCCGAAGATTTTGACAATGTAGGTTTATTGGTTGGTGATACCAATACCGAAGCTACTGGTGTTTTGGTTTGTCATGATGCACTCGAAAACGTGATTGATGAGGCGATTGCCAAAGATTGTAATTTGGTGGTTTGTTTTCATCCGATACTTTTTGCGGGGCTTAAGAAAATAACGGGCAAGAACTATGTAGAGCGCGCAGTGGTCAAAGCGATTAAAAATGATATAGCGATTTATGCGGTTCATACGGCCTTGGACAATCATCAAAATGGTGTGAATAAAATATTTTGTGATGCCTTGGGGCTAAAAAACACTAAAATATTGATTCCGAAAACGAATTTTATTCGAAAATTGATCACTTATACCATTGCAGAAAATGCAGAAAAGGTTCGTAATGCCCTGTTTGATGCTGGTGCGGGAATGATTGGAAATTATGAAAATTGCAGTTTCAACTCCAAGGGGATTGGAACTTATATGGGCAACGAACATAGTAATCCTGAGATTGGCGCTCGATTTGAATTTGTAGAAAGTCACGAAGTCAAGATCGAAATAACTTTTGAAAAACATTTGGAAAGTAAAATCCTGAAAGCCTTGTTTGCCAATCATGTATATGAAGAAGTGGCGTATGAAATCTATGATATTCTAAACACACATCAAAATATAGGCTTAGGAATGGTAGGCGAATTGGTAAAACCCATGAACGAAAAGGATTTTTTACTATTGGTTAAAGATAAAATGCAGGCGGACGGAATTCGACATTCGGCATTTTTGGGAAAAGAAATCAAGAAAGTTGCGGTACTCGGAGGTTCTGGAAGTTATGCTATCAAAAATGCAATTATGTCTGGAGCAGATGCTTTTTTGACCGCTGATTTGAAGTATCATCAGTTTTATGAGGCCGAAAATCAACTTATTTTGGCAGATATTGGACATTTTGAATCAGAACGCTATACAAAAAACTATATTGTTGAGTATCTTAGGAAAAAAATACTTAATTTTGCAATCATTTTATCAGAAGAAAATACAAATCCAGTTAAGTACCTATAGAATATGACGAATACGAAAGAATTAAGCGTTGAGGAAAAGTTAAGAGCGATTTACGATTTACAATTAATCGACACTAGAATTGACGAAATTAGAAACGTGAGAGGAGAACTTCCTTTAGAAGTAGAGGATTTAGAAGATGAAGTAGCAGGCTTAACTACACGTTCTGAAAAATTAAAAACTGATCTTGAGAGTATTGAAGATCAAATCAAATCGAAAAAAAATGCCATAGATGAACACAAAGAGTCTATAAAAAAATACACCAAACAACAAGAAACTGTTCGTAACAACAGAGAATTCAACTCTTTGACTAAAGAAGTAGAATTTCAAGAACTTGAAATTCAATTGGCTGACAAGCAAATCAAAGAAATGAAAGCTACTATCGAGCATAAAAAAGAAGTTATTTCACAATCTAAAGAAAGATTAGAAGTAAAATCAAACCACTTGAAACATAAAAAAGCAGAATTAGAATCAATTTTGTCTGAAACTGCCAAAGAAGAAACTTTCTTAACTGAAAAATCTGTAGAATTCAGAGGAACTATCGAAGACAGATTATTAGCTGCTTATGATAGAATTCGTTCTAGTGTTCGTAATGGATTAGCAGTAGTATCTATTGAAAGAGGAGCTTCTGCAGGTTCATTCTTTACAATTCCACCTCAAACACAGGTTGAAATTGCTTCTAGAAAGAAAATCATCACTGATGAACATTCTGGAAGAATCTTAGTTGATAGCTCACTAGCTGAAGAAGAAAAAGAAAAAATGGAAAATTTATTTTCTACTTTCTAAAAACAATATGAGCCACGCACACAAGCGTGGCTTTTTTTTATATGAAAAGAGCCTTTTATTTTATTTTTACCAAATCAATTGGTTTTTATCTTAACTTGATAAGCTTTGCCTTTCCAGAAAAAGCAAACCTATTGGCTTTTAATCTTTTTAGCCAACCAAGAAAAGGAAAATTATCTACAAAAAAATCATCCAAAACGCTAGCTAAAGCAGATTTCAAAAAATTCTATTATAAGGATGAAGAAATAGCTACCTATACTTGGAAAGGTAATGACACCGTCATTTTATTAGTCCACGGTTGGGAAAGCAACTCCTCACGTTGGAAAAAAACACTCCCTTACTTACAAGCAACCGGCAGCACTATTATTGCTTTGGACGCACCTGGTCACGGACTTTCTGGCGGAAAAGAATTTACAGTCCCAAAATATGCGGAATGGATAAATGTTTTAGTCAAAGAATACCAGCCTAAATATCTTATTGGACATTCCTTTGGTGGACAAACTTGTTTGTATTACCAATCTCATTATCAAAATACTTCTATCGAAAAAATAGTGATTCTAGGAGCGCCAAATGACTTCAAGACCATTCTTCATAATTACACCAACCTGTTGTGCCTAAATTCCTCTATCGTAAAAGGACTAGAAGTAAAGTATTCTAAAGTATTCCAACGACAATTAGACGAATTCACTGGAAAACACTTTGTTTCCAAATTCAAAACAAAAGGGTTTATTGCACATGATATTCATGACACGGTTGTTCTTTTTGACCAAGGAAAAAAAATAGCAAATGCATGGGAAGATGCTGTTTTTATTGAAACTGAAGGTTTGGGACATGGTTTACATGATGAAAATCTTTACAATCAAGTGGTTTCTTTTTTGTTTGACAACAAATAAAATCTAGAAAAATTAGTTTCTACCGCACTTTTACGATTCATTGATTTTCACAAAACCATAGTAAACAGACGAACTAATTTTGCTATTTTTGCAAGATGGAAGACAATCTAAAACGCCTCAATAAATTCATCGGAGAAACAGGATTCTGTTCTCGAAGAGAAGCCGACAAATACATCGAACAAGGAAGGGTTACTATTAACGGAATAGTTCCAGAACTAGGAACTAAAGTAAGCCCATCTGACGAAGTACGTATTGACGGTAAATTGATTCGTGAAAGTCGCGAAAAACCAGTTTACCTAGCTTTCAACAAACCCGTAGGCATCGAATGCACTACTAATCTCGATGTACACGACAATATTGTAGATTATATTAATTACCCTAAACGTATTTTCCCGATTGGAAGATTGGATAAAGCCAGTGAAGGTTTGATCTTCATGACCAATGATGGCGATATTGTTAACAAAATTCTACGCGCTAGAAACAATCACGAGAAGGAATATACCGTTACCGTTAACAAACCAATTACAGACCGCTTCATAGAACGTATGGGAAATGGTGTCCCTATTTTAGACACTGTTACTCGAAAATGTAAAGTAGAACAAATTTCAAAATACATTTTTAAAATTGTCTTAACGCAAGGACTGAATCGCCAGATTCGTAGAATGACTGAGTATTTAGGGTATGATGTAACGGCGTTGAAACGTATTCGAATTATCAATATTTCACTCGATACACCTGTTGGACGCTACCGTGATTTGACCGAAGCTGAAATAAAGGAGTTAAACGAACTTATCGAGCCTTCGAGTAAAACTGAAGAAGCTAGCTTGCCTAAAGCAGAATCTACCAATAGAAGAACCGAATTTATCAATAAAAACGACCCAAGGTTTAGAAAACGTGGGGATTATTAAGAGGTCAAATATTTAAAACATAAATGTAAAACTACAAAAAAAGGAAAATTAGATTTTCCTTTTTTTATTCCCAAATCCAAGTGCCTCAGTAATTGAATTCGAAAAAACTGAAAACAATTAGTTAACCTTTTGTTCGAGTTATTTTAATCTCTTTTCTTTAGTATCCTCATAATTTTGCGTCTATAATTTAATATACCGCAATTGAAATTTTCACTACCTAACGTTCGTGATTTTAGAGTTCAAATATTCTTATCGTTCACAATAATGATTTTTTTAATCGTTATTTGGTTTCTATTTTACTTAGCTATTGACCGAAAAATTGATCATCTAAACGATTTTAGTTATAAATCCTATCGTGTTTCACAAGACTTTAGCACCAATATCAAACGATTCCAAACTTTTTTACTCTATGGATATAAAGAGAAAGATTTTTATATCAACCATAATCAAAAGGATTTAAAACAATATACTTCAAACTTAAAGAACCAAAGAGAAGAAGTCAATATAATTTTAAATAAATCGAAAGAGCTCAATATTGATATTAACCAAAAACTTATGGTTAGTCTATTTAACAAAATTGACAGCCTCTCTTCTACTATTACTGAATACAAAAGGATTGCATTAATTCGAGGCTTTAAAGATTATGGCATAGAAGGAAAAATGCGAGACCAAGCGCATTTATTAGAAAATCAAAAAAAATTAAAACGCTCCATTGTACTGCAATTCCGCCGCCATGAGAAAGATTACTTATTGCGCTCCGAAAACAGCTATATTCAAAAGTTTGAAGATCTATACTATAACACTATCACTTCAAACGAAATTGACAGAACTACTAAAGTAACTGTACAATCTTATAAAAATTACTTTGACACCTTAGTATCACTAGGAAGCCAGCTTGGCGACAATCAAAACCAAGGTCTAAATGGTAAAATAAACCAGCTAAATGATGAAATTGAAAAACTTTTTCAACTCATCATTAGTCATAATGAAAACCGAATTAATCATTTAAAAATGATGTTGTTTTATTTTCAATTAGGGCAAACACTATTAATGATTGCAATTGCATTGTTCTTATGCCTTTATATTTCTAAATACTTCACAAAAGACATAAAATTACTTTCGTTAGACATCTCTAATTTTATTCTTTCCAATTTTAAGAATACCACTACAACAATACACCATCAATCTTCCATCAAGGAAGTCGATTATTTATTAAATAGTTATAATATCCTAAAAGAAAAAATAACTGAAAATTTACTTTCTTTGGAAAAGAATACAGAAGTTGCAAACAATACTGCCAAATTCAAAACGCAGTTTCTAGCCAATATGAGCCATGAAATTCGCTCGCCACTTAATGGTGTAATTGGCATGTTAAACATCCTTAAAACAAGCCCTTTAAACAGTGAACAATCTGAATATGTAGAAATTGCTGAACATAGTGCGGATCATCTTTTAGGAATTGTCAACATGATTTTGGATCATTCTAAAATGGAAGCAGGAAAAATGAAACTGGGTGAACACTCTATTCATTTGAAAAAAGAATTATCGAAATTAATCCGATTATTTGAATACCGTATCAAGGATAAAAATATCGCACTACATTTTAATTTTGATGACCAAATTAACAATAACATTCTGTGTGATAACTTAAGATTACAACAAGTTTTGATCAATCTATTAGACAATGCTATTAAATTCACTTCAGAAGGTGATGTCAAATTAGAAATCCAACTTATTGAAAAAAAAGACAATATTCAATATTTGAATTTTAAAGTAATGGATTCAGGCATTGGTATTGATGTACAAAAAACGGAGCAACTCCTCTTAGCCTTTGAACAAGCAGATTTAACAACCACTAGAAAATATGGAGGAACAGGACTAGGCTTAACCATTTCAAACCAACTTATTCATTTAATGGGAGGTAGTAAATTAAACATTATAGCCTTGAAAGAAGGCGGTTCTAGTTTTAGTTTTGACATTCCATTTAAACTGGACACTAATTCTATACTTACTGAAAATAAAAACAACTCCACCTTCACTACTAATGATTTAATAGTACACAAGGCCTTGATTGTTGAAGACAATTTAATCAACCAAAAAGTACTACGAAAATTACTAGACAAACTTGGCATACCTGTAGATATTGCCAATAACGGAAAAGAAGCCGTTCCTCTTTTTGAACAAAATGATTATGACATTATTTTCATGGACTTGCACATGCCTGAAATGGACGGATTTGAAGCTACGAAAAAAATTCATTCTTCTCCCAAATACAAAAGGAAGAGTATCCCAATCATCGCGGTAACGGCAAGTGCTTTTGACGAAGATAAAATCAAAGCTATTGCCAATGGAATGGACGACTTTATCACCAAACCAATTGTTTTAAAGAACTTAGAAGAGACAATTGCGAAGCAAATGGAACTAAGAATTATTTAATAATACGAAATATTAGTCCATCAACAAAAACTCGATAGAAAGACCAAAAAAGGCTATTAATAAAAAAAAAATCCCCAAAATAGAAAACCTATTTAACAGACTAACATCTTCAAATAACTGGTGAATACTATTAAATTTAAGATTGATATTTTTCATTTCAAAGTGATTTAATACTTTAAAACTACTTCAGAAAAAGCGCTTCTATAAAAAAGATGACATAAGATGGTAAAACTATGTCAGGAGATAGATACCTCGGCTAGTTTTAGATTAAAACCAACGTTTTCTTTTAAATAACAAGACTCCAAAAACAGAAAACACTATTGATATGGACACAATAATCCACAACCCAAAAGGATTTCCCTGTAATGTATTGGGGACATTCATTCCGTAAAAACTAGCAATAACCGTGGGAATCATTAATATAATAGAGATGGAAGTCATTTGCTTCATGATGGTATTCATATTATTAGAAATCACCGAGGCATAAGCATCCATCGTCCCTGTCAAGATATCACTATAAATATTTGTGGTTTCCTGTGCTTGACGCAACTCTATCTCCACATCTTCCAATAACTCAGCATCAAGAACAACTTTTATAGACTTAATATTTCGAATACGGTGTAGCAGAATATCATTCCCTTTTAGGGAAGTCATAAAAAACACCAAGCATTTTTCTATCTGTAACAGCGCTTGTAATTCTTCATTTTTAATTGATTTTTCGAGATTATCTTCAGCCAACTTAATTTTTTGATTGACTTGCTTTAAATATTTTAAATACCAAATACTTGAAGATAATAACAATCGTAAAACCAAATCAAAGTGATCTTTAATAATGATTTTCTTCTTTTGGGTATAAAGTACAAAATCTGTCAGCATTTCCGTTTGATGAAAACTCAGCGTTACAAAAACATCATCTTTAAACACAATTCCAACTGGTATAGTATTAAAAGGTAATTTTACATCATTACTTTTTACAGGAATTCGCATCAAAATTAAACACCAACCGTTTTCAATTTCAATACGAGGTCTCTCGTCAATATCTTCTATATCATTGTAAAAAGCTTCTGGAAATTGAAGTTCATCAAGTAAATATCTTTTTTCCTCTCCAGTTGGAGACACTATATTAATCCAGCAATTTGGCTCCCAAGTAGGAGTCTCCATCAAACCAATGTTATTTTTGTAAAAAACTCTCATTTCAAAATTATATATTAAGATATGCTTCTTGAAATATTTTCCAGAGCTACATCAGTTTAACCATTGCTTATAATAATCGTTCATTGTATTCTTAGTTTTTAAACCGTTACAAAAGTATCGCTTTATTTGAAAGCGAAATCACTTTTTGATTTTAAATTAACGCTTGACATTAATCATACATAAAACATTTACTAACTGATCCAGAATTACAACTCCTTATAAACAAGTTTTATTTTAAAATTCGAAATTGATTTGCAAAGTCTTTGTACTTATCACTCAACAGCACCTTATGATTATTTTGTAATAGAATCAAATTATCTTGAGGTACAATCTCAACAATTCTTTCCACATTCACCAAGAAATTTCGGTGCGTACGATTAAAAATCTTCGGATCTAAGAGTTCCATGATTTTGGTCAATGACATCATCACCACAAACTTTTCAGCCTCGGTCACAATGTTACAATACCTATCCTCTACCTCAACGTATAAAATATCGGTGAGTTGGACTTTTTTCAAGGCTTTGTTCTTTTTTATAAAAAGGAATTCGCTCGTCACCACCGTATCCTGATCTTCGCTCAAAAAAACATTGGGCTGCCCATAAAATTTTTCTACAGCCATTTCCAGAGCATAGAGAATTTCCAATTCATTAAAAGGCTTCATTAAAAAACTAAAAGGTTGGGTTAACTTTGCCCTTTCAAAAATCTGTCTGTCTTTCGAACTAGTTAAAAAAACAAAAGGTTTGGAAGCATTAGGAACAAGATTAATAGTCTCGGCAAAATTAATTCCATCGGGGTTTCCGTTCAAGAAAACATCAATCACCACAATATCAACAGGATTATTATAAAATAGTTGTAAGGCTTCGGCATTCGTACGCGCCACACCAACCACGGCATAATTATTTTCCATTAGCACTTCTACAAGAGCATCACTCTCCGCAGGCGTATCTTCAATAATCAACACATTAATAGTATCCATCAGTCTATTATAGGGAATTTATTTGTAATTCTAGAGTCACAAATATAAAGAAACTTTGGACTTCCCACTAATCAGAATGACGTTTTCCGCAACAATGATTTTTAGTGCCTTATTCCAGTCATTCGCTTTAGCCCTCATTCAAAATCCTTTTTTTACTAGGTCAGTACAGGAGCTTCCGTTGGTCGCTCTGTACTTCCCGTAAAAAATAGTCTTTTTCAATCGGGGCTGCCGCTACTACCTGGGGCAAGCGATCAGTAAACATTAGTTATAACAGGAAAAAATGGAATTATCAGCACTCATTTCGATAAAAAACGGCAGTATTAATCTACAACAACAGGCAATCTAAAATGCACAATCATTTTAGTACCCTTATTCACCTCTGACTCAATATCAAATTCGCCACCATTCCTTTCGATCAAACTTTTGCACAACTGCATTCCCAATCCTGTTCCTACACCTTCTTCTTTTCCTTTTTTAGAAAGTAAAACAGTAGGTCTCAATAACTCTTGGCGTTTTTCTTCCGGCATTCCTGTTCCAGAATCTTCAATTACAAGCGTAACAAAACCTTCTGTAAAAGCTTGTGAATATACTTTTACTGTTCCGTTTTCAGGAGTAAATTTAATTGCATTATCAACTAAATTGCGAAGAATAATTTTAAACGAATCCGTATCCACAAAAACAAAAAGGGAACTACTTACTTTATTTTCAAAAACAATCCCTTTATTTTTCATAATGGGCTCGTAATTATAAGCTACTTGATTCACCAACGATAATAAATGTGCCGATTCTTGATAAAAAAACGACTGCTGGGTTTGGAGCAGTGCCCAGTTTAACAAATTATCCAATAAATTATAAGCACCATTAGCAATAGCACTATTGGTTTCTAATTGATTATTTAAAGCCGAATAATCCTGAGTAGAAAGATTTTTTTGAAGTTTCGAATTACTACTTTTCAAAGCATTAACCGATGACCGCAAATCGTGACTAACAATCGAAAACAATTTATCTTTGGTTGCATTCAAATCATCCAAAATGGCTTTTTGTTCTGATATAATTTTATTTTGTTTTGTTTTTTGACGGTAAAAATAAGCCGCACCTGCTAATAATAGTAACATCAAAGTCATTGATGACAGCAAACCCCTACGCTCTGCCAAACGGGTATTATTTTCGGCAGTGAGTAAGTTTACTTCTTTTTGTTTTTGTTTGACAGCAAATTTCTTTTCGAGTTGTGCAACCGCCCACACTTTATTTTGATCATTTACGGAATCTTTCCATTGATCATATTCTTTTCTATAGGCAATAGCTTTTGACAAATTATTGCGATTTTCTTCCACAACTGCCATATTCAAGGCCGCATCTTTTTTAAAACTTAAATCTTTGGTTTTTTGTGCTAAATGATAGGATTTTATAAAATATGGGATGGCTTGTTTATCCTTGTATTGTTCATAATACATTGTTCCCAAATTATTATATAACAGAATCAATTTGAGCGTATCTTTACTTTTTTCTACTAGTTCTTTGTATTTAAGTAAATAACCTTCTGCTTTATCCAATTGTTTCAAAAGCAAATAACAAACACTCAAATTATTCAATAATTCTTTGCCTAAATAAGGGTAATAAAGATTAGTACTGTCTTTTTGAATAGCTAAAAAAACAGGGATTGCTTCTTTGTATTTTTCTTGCTGAATTAAAGAGGTTCCTATTTTGTATTGTACAACAGAAGCAAAAAGAAAATGAGAAGAAATCGCAAGGAACTCTGATTGCGCTTGTTTAAAAATTTTTTTTTGATAGAAAGCAGTTCCTCTCATAAAATGAGAATACGTATTCAACTCAATATTTTTAGACTGTGCCAAATGCCGGGCTGTGTAATACAAAGTAGAATCCCACTCTTTTTTCGTAAAAAAAGAATGGGATTTTATAAAGTCTTTTTCTTTTGGATAGGTTTTCATTATTTTCTGCATTTCCTTTCCCACCAAATAATCCGTAGATTTTTCCTGAGAAAATAAAATGATTGGTACTAAATAAAAACAAAAAAAGATTTTTTTAATCATTAAAAAAAATAATTTATTATGGTTGATTTACATTTGCAACTGTACCTCTCGAAGCTACGGGATCTGTATCCCATAAAAAAGTTTCTATAGTGTGAATCATATCTATTGACACTCCTACAGGAAGTCCCTCAGTACTCGCTTCAAAATTCACCTCATAGGCTTGAAAATTACTCGCTTCAGTTTCCGGCAAATCATAACTGATAAAAAACTGTAATTGTGGTGTTCCAACACTACTAATCACATACAATTGATTTACTGAAATGGATGGCGCTGGTTGTGCGGCATCAATAAAAACGACTGCACTAACGCATATTTCAGAATGGTCCGGGTTATTACAAGCTTCTACTAAAGCTGGTAAAGGCGTTTTAGAACGAGCTTGTGAAAATGAAATTTGACCACTTAATTTCACTTCTACATTACTAAGCTCAATCCCTGGTGGACTCAAGGTGTAAACAGCTGCTGTTTGCATTTTTATTTACTATTTTTAAAAGTTACTATTTTTTAAAAGTGCTTAATCAGCATCTTTGTCATTCCCAAATATAGAATTATTTATATTCTAAAATAGTATTTACTTTACTGAAAAAAGAAATCAAAATAGCCAATTCATAAAAAAACCTACTTAAAAAGTAGGTTTTCTTTAAAATTTATTGATTATTTCGAGCTCTTATCTTTCGAGCCAGAAGTGTGTTTTTAAGTAACATCGCAATGGTCATTGGCCCTACTCCACCAGGAACTGGCGTAATGAAAGATGATTTTGGACTTACAGAAGCAAAATCAACATCTCCTTTAATTACATATCCTTTTGGATTTGATGCATCATCAACACGAGTAATACCCACATCAATAATAACAACACCATCCTTAACCATATCCCCTTTTAAAAATTCTGGGACACCCAACGCAGTAACAATAATATCCGCATTTTTGGTGAATTCTTCGATGTTTTTGGTTCTACTGTGTACCAAAGTAACCGTAGAATCTCCAGGATATCCTTTGCGACTCAACAAAATACTCATAGGACGTCCAACAATGTGGCTACGACCAATTACAACAGTATGTTTACCCGATGTTTCTACTTTGTAACGTTCTAGTAATTCCATAATTCCATAAGGAGTAGCAGGTAGAAATGTTTCCATATCTAGCGCCATTCTTCCAAAGTTGGTTGGATGAAAACCATCTACATCTTTCTCTGGGTTAATAGCTAAAAGTATTTTTTCTTCGTCAATGTGTTTTGGCAATGGCAATTGAACGATAAATCCATCAAGATTATCATCTTCGTTCAATTCTTTTATCTTAGCTAATAATGCTTCTTCGGTAATGCCTTCTGGTAAACTTACCAAAGTCGATTCAAAACCTATTTGCTCACAAGAACGCACTTTGCTACCTACATAAGTTAAACTAGCTCCATTTGCACCTACAATTACTGCGGCCAAATGAGGAACTTTTCCACCGTTTGCTTTGATTTCTTGAACCTCAGCAGCGATTTCTTTCTTTATATCTTCTGATGTTTTTTTTCCGTCTAAAATTTGCATCTTTTTTTGGCTTTTGGCGTTTAGCTTTTAGCTTTTGGCACAATTAATTGTTTACTATTTTTCTATATTTCAAAACTGAAAACTCAAACTCTGAATACTGAATACTTTTTCTTATCTCATTCCCGGCATACCTCCAGGCATTCCACCTTTCATACCACCCATCATTTTCATTAGATTTTTTCCGCCTGGCCCTTGCATCATTTTCATCATCTTGCTCATTTGGTCAAACTGCTTCATCAATTGATTCACTTGTTCAATTTTTGTCCCAGAACCTTTAGCAATACGAGCTTTTCTTTTGACATCAATTGTAGCTGGTTTTTTTCTTTCTAATGGTGTCATTGAGTGAATAATCGCTTCGATATGTTTGAAAGCGTCGTCTTCAATCTCAACATCTTTCATGGCTTTTGAAGCACCTGGTATCATACCAACCAAGTCTTTCATATTACCCATTTTTTTTACTTGTTGAATTTGAGTCAAGAAATCATCAAAACCAAATTCGTTTTTAGCGATTTTCTTCTGAAGTTTTCTAGCTTCTTCTTCATCAAATTGCTCTTGTGCTCTTTCTACTAAAGACACAACATCTCCCATTCCAAGGATACGTTCTGCCATACGTATTGGATAGAATACATCAATCGCATCCATCTTTTCTCCAGTACCTACAAATTTGATTGGTTTATTTACAACCGTTTTAATCGAAAGGGCTGCTCCTCCACGAGTATCTCCATCTAATTTGGTTAAAATAACCCCATCAAAATTTAAGATATCATTGAAAGCTTTTGCAGTATTAACCGCATCTTGTCCAGTCATCGAATCGACAACGAACAAAGTCTCTTGTGGTTGAATTGCTTTGTGAACACGAGCAATCTCATCCATCATTTCTTTATCTACTGCTAAACGACCTGCAGTATCCACAATCACGACGTCAAAACCATTGGCTTTAGCATGTTTGATTGCGTTTTGAGCGATTTCAACTGGATTTTTATTTTCAGGCTCTGAATATACTTCAACAGCTATCGAATCTCCCACCACATACAACTGTTGAATCGCAGCTGGACGGTAGATATCACAAGCCACCAAAAGTGGTTTTTTATTCTTTTTTGTTTGTAAAAAATTGGCCAACTTTCCAGAGAAAGTCGTCTTACCAGAACCTTGTAGTCCCGACATTAATATAACTGTTGGCGTACCTGAAAGATTAATTCCTGCAACATCACCACCCATTAATTCAGTCAACTCATCTTTGACTAACTTAACCAATAACTGACCTGGTTGTAAAGTAGTTAATACGTTTTGACCAATTGCTTTGTCCTTTACCCTGGCAGTAAAATCTTTGGCAATTTTAAAGTTAACATCGGCGTCTAACAAGGCACGACGCACTTCTTTTAAGGTCTCGGCAACGTTTACTTCGGTAATTTTCCCATGCCCTTTAAGTACATGAAAGGCTTTGTCTAGTTTATCGCTTAAATTATCAAACATAATTTTTTATCTTTTTATGAAGTGCAAATTTAAGCATTTGATTGATAACTATGAAAAGTATTATTCATAAAAAACTCAAATTCAATTGTTTTGTCTTTCTTAGTTTTTGAATAATCATATTCCAACACTATTTTTTAATATTCACATTAAAATCGGGTGCTTCCACCAGTTGAAAAGTAGCCGATGCAAATTTGATCGCTCCATTTGTTGCTTCAAATGATTTTAATATTTGGATAAACAATTCAGTTTTTGTAGCACGTCTTTTTTTGTAGCTTACTACATATCGCAAGGTAAATTCGACCCAATTATCATTAGCAATAAGCGAAACCATAGGATCAGTTTGGGCTTCTTCTAATCGGAATTTATTCTGTAATTGCTCCCATTTTTCTTTGGATTGTTGAGTTAAATCTCCTGCTACTTTATTTCCTATTTCTAATAACAATTCTTTTGCTTTGTCATAATCACTACCATATTGCACTGGAATTTTAATTTCGTCCCATAAAAAAGGAAAATCACCTGAATAGTTAAAAACAGGTTCTTTGAAAACATAACTATTGGCTATTAAAACTATTCGTCCATTATACAAATCGCCATCTACCCATTGCCCTGTTTCCATTATTGTGGTACGTAGCACACCAATATCCATGACATCTCCTTTTATTCCACCAAGTTGCACACGGTCTCCTGTTTTATAAAAATCGCCAAACATAATTGCTAACCAACCTGCAAATGAAGCAATCACTTCTTGCAAAGCAAAGGCGATTCCTGCTCCAGCCACTCCCAAAGCAACCGTAAACCCTCCCAATTTATCACTAAAAACAATGGTAATTAATACAATAGTTAAAAAATAACCTGCATAATTACTAAACTTTTTGGCACGATAATGATTATCATTGCCTTGAATTTTGGATAATAAATTGCGTTGAATCACTCGAACTAGAAGCCAAATAACGGCAACACCAATTACAATGGTTGACATTTTGCCTATAGTTGGGTCGTACAAATATTTTTCTATGGTATCATTCATGACTAATCTTCTTTTGAAATAGATACATTAAATTTTGGTGCTTGGTAATTTTTATTCAAATAATCTTCAGGAATGGTTACCTGACTGCCGTCTCTTGCTGCTCTGTAATGAGGAGAAAGTATTTCGATTCCATTTTCGTTGCAACAATCTTGAATATTAGCGTGCAAATAAGAATAGATCAGCGCTTGTTTATTGACTTCTTTGGTGTATGCATTTACTTGGTAAGATACGTAAAAATCATCTAAACTCGTTTGTAAGACAAAAGGCGACGGTGATTTTTGTAACCACTCAGTACGGTTAGCAGCATCTATCAATGTTTGGTGTACTTTTTTCCAAGGCACATCATAACCCAACGTAATCGTTGTATGTAAAATCAATCCATTAGTAGGCGCATCACTACTATAATTGATAGTATGACTATTCATTACGGTTGAATTTGGAATCGATATAATTTCATTTTTAGTGGTTCTAACCCGAGTTACCAACATTGATTTTTCGATTACATCGCCAAAAACTTCACCGATTTTTACACGATCACCAATTTTAAACAAACGCATATAGGTCAATACCAAACCTGCCACTACATTGGACAACGATCCCGATGAACCAAAAGTAAACAAGACTCCTAAGAAAACCGAAACTCCTTGAAATATAGGGGAATCACTCCCAGGCAAATACGGAAAAATTACAATCCCCATAAAAGCATATAAAACCACTTTTATAATTTGATAGGTTGGATTTGCCCAATCGGGGTAAAAACCGGAGAGTTGCAAATTTTCGTTTTCTACTTCGGTCTTTAGAAAATAAACAAAACGTAGTACGTATCTAAAAAATACCACAATAACTATAATGGTTATTAAATTGGGCAAATAATCCCAAACTCCCATTACAATTTTGACTGCTGGACTTTTTATGTATTCAATAAGAGTATCTGTAAAATGTTTGGTCCACGGAAAAATTCCAAATAATATGGGTAAGGATAGATAAACAGTAAGAATGGTTAATATCCATTTTACAAAATTACTGACTGCAACAAAAACTTTAACTTGTCTACTAGCATCGAATAATGTGTAGTTTTTAATAGTAATTCCACTTAGAGAAGACCCTTCTTTCTCTTTGATTTTTTCATTTAGCAATCGGAATCCTTTTCGAATGAAATAAATAATAATCCCCACAATCAAGATAATCAAAAGCGCTATCGCAATTTCTTTTCCTAAGGTTTCAAAACTGGTTTCCTCTTGGTATTTGATGACTGCATTTTCGATTAAAATTTTATATTTGTCAGCCAATTCTTTTTTGGTAGAATTGTTCCAAATCGCATCGTTCTCGGAGACGCTTGTGATGATGCTTTCTCCCACAATAACATCGGCAGTACTTTCTGACTGTACTACTTTAATATCCTCTTTTTTGAATTGATAAATATCCGCTAGTTTTTGAATTCTATTCGAAATCGCCTCTGCACGGTCTTTTACAGAAAAACTTCCTAGTTTACTGTAAATCACAAACAAACTATCGCTAAAAAAACCCATTACAGGATAAGACTTTGCTGTTTTTCTCAAAGAATCGATTTCACGTTTTTTGAATTCAAATCGTTCTTTGTCTTTGTCTGCAAACTCCTGAAGTTGCTTTAGCAGTTTGTCTTTCTGAATATTATCCGTCGTGCTTAATTTATCTAATCTCGTTTGTAGTTTTGCTTGTTCTACAGAGTCTTTGAGACGCAGCACTTCGAGTTCTTGCAGTTTTTTGTTATACGCATTAAACACAACTGTGTTGGCAGAATCCACTTGTTTGGCAACAGCTACCTCTTGTACTTCTGTTTGTGAGGCATCTGTTTTTTGGGTTTTATTTTGGGAATAACTTAGTTGTGTGAACAACAAAAAAAGAAATAGTTGAGATAGTAATTTCATGGAGGACAATTATTATTTAAAGATTTTGGAAGTATTGATTTTAACACCAAAGCTTCTTGAATATGCGTCGCCAAAAGTAGTTTATTTGAATGATTGAAGCTTTGTTTTATTACTAAAGATTATGCTCTAAAAAATCTACTTTGTGAAAACAAATCAATTTCAATCTTCAGTTTGCTTGCGTGAGGGATAGCAGTGAAAAGCCCACAAACAAGTGTAGCGATAGCGGAACTTGTTGAGGACTTGCAACGAATAGCCCGACCACAAAAAAAAATGGCTAAGCGCAAACTGCTTAGCCATTTTTTTTTGTGGGCACGCCCAAAATATCATTTTACATTCTCTCTGGAACGTTGATTCCTAAGAGACTGAAAGCGTCGGCAATGGTGTCGGCAACTCGCTTGGAAAGCTGTACTCTAAAGGATTTGTTTTGTAAATCGGCTTCGCCCAAAATAGGTACGGCTTGGTAAAATGAGTTATATTCTCTAACTAAATCATAGGTGTAATTAGCAATTAATGCGGGACTATGATTGTGAGCTGCGTTTTGAATCACCTCAGAAAACAATTCTAATTGTTTGATGAGTTCTTTCTCTTTCTCATGCAAATCAACTATGGTTGCGTCTTGCGAATAATCAAATTCGGCTTTACGAATAATCGACTGAATACGAGCGTATGTGTATTGAATGAACGGCCCCGTGTTTCCTGCAAAATCTACTGATTCTTCGGGGTTGAAAAGGATTCGTTTTTTTGGATCTACTTTTAAAATGTAATATTTCAAAGCTCCTAGACCGATTGTTTTGTACAATTTGGATTTTTCTTCGGCTGAATAGCCTTCTAATTTACCCAAATCTTCGGCGATTTTTTGAGCTGTAGTCGCCATTTCTTCCATCAAATCATCGGCATCTACGACAGTTCCTTCACGAGATTTCATTTTTCCAGAAGGTAAATCAACCATTCCGTAGGACAAATGGAATAGATTGGCAGCCCAATCAAAACCTAATTTTTTCAAAATTAGAAATAAAACTTTGAAATGATAATCTTGTTCATTACCTACAGTGTAAACGATTCCGCCAACATCGGGCATGTCTTTTACACGTTGAATAGCTGTACCAATATCTTGGGTCATATAAACGGCTGTTCCGTCTGAACGCAAAACAATTTTACGGTCCAAACCTTCGGCAGTTAAATCGATCCAAACAGAACCATCAGGATCTTTTTCGAAAATTCCTTTGTCTAATCCTACTTGCACGACATCTTTACCTAATAAATAAGTGTTACTTTCATAGTAATAACTATCAAAATCAACGCCCATGGTTGCGTAGGTTGCGGCAAAACCATCATAAACCCATTGGTTCATTTTTTTCCAAAGTGCGATTACAGCCTCATCTCCTGCTTCCCATTTCAAAAGCATTTCTTGTGCTTCTAGAATAATTGGCGCTTGTTTTTTGGCTTCATCTTCGGTTTTTCCGGCTGCCATCAATTGGCTAATTTCTTCTTTATACGCTTTATCAAAAGCAACATAATAATTACCTACTAATTTATCTCCTTTTAAACCTGTCGATTCTGGAGTCGATTCATTTCCAAATTTTTGCCAAGCTAACATCGACTTGCAAATATGGATTCCTCTATCGTTGATAATTTGAGTTTTATATACTTTTTTACCAGATGCTTTGATAATCTCTGCAACGGAATATCCTAATAAGTTATTTCGAACATGACCTAAATGCAACGGCTTATTGGTGTTTGGCGAAGAATATTCGACCATTACCGCTGAATCATCAGCTTTTGGAGATTGAAATCCGAATTTTTCTACATTTCTGATTTGGTTGAAAAAACTTAAATAATAACCATCCGAAATGACGATATTCAAAAATCCTGAAACAACATTAAATTTACTAACAGCATCTACGTTTTCAACTAAATAGCTCCCTATTTTATTCCCTAATTCCACTGGATTACTTTTGACCAATTTCAATAAAGGAAAAATCACCATAGTAATATCTCCTTCAAACTCCTTACGAGTCGATTGAAATTCTACTTTTTCGATCGTAACTTCAAACAGGTCTTGAACGGCTTTCTGGATTGAGGGTGTAAGAATATCTGATAATGTCATTTTATTGCTTTTTTTAATGGGTGCAAATATAGGTATAATGCGCCAATTTGAAAATGAGAAACGACAAGGTTATCGAAAAAAGAAAAGACACTCAATGAGTGTCTTTTTATAGTATTAAAAAACAGTGAATTCTACCATTTGATAATGGCGCTAGCCCAAGTAAATCCACTACCAAAAGCAGCTAAAACAACGGTATCTCCTTTTTTAATCTTACCGAGTTCCCAAGCTTCGGTCAAAGCAATTGGAATGGATGCTGCGGTTGTATTTCCGTATTTTTGGACATTATTATGTACTTGATCATTACTTAATCCAAATTTTTTCTGGATGTATTGTGAAATCCTGAGGTTAGCTTGATGTGGAATCAACATATCTATATCCGAAACTTGTAAATTATTTGCCTCTAAACCTTCATTAATGACTTCACTAAAGCGAACCACTGCGTTTTTAAAAACAAATTGTCCGTTCATATAAGGGTAGTAACTTTCGTCATCAGGGTTATTATCTTCGAGAATATCGGTTACCCAACGACCTCCCATTCCTGGAGCCTTCAAGACTAATTCTTCGGCATGAATTCCTTCTGAATGCAAATGAGTAGATAGAATTCCTTTGGTCAAATCCTCTTCTCGACTCAATACTGCTGCTCCCGCTCCATCTCCAAAAATCACAGAAACTCCACGTCCGCGAGTAGTCATATCTAATCCTGTCGAATGAACTTCGGAACCGATCACTAGGACATTTTTATACATACCTGTTTTAATGTATTGATCCGCCACCGATAGTGCATAAACAAAACCAGAGCATTGATTGCGTACATCCAATGCACCTACAGTTCGTAATCCTAAATCCCGTTGTACCAAAACACCTGGCCCTGGAAAATAATAATCTGGACTTAAGGTTGCAAAAACGACAAAATCAATATCCTCTTTGGCAACACCAGAACGTTCTATCGCTATTTTAGCAGCTTTCACACCCATCGAAGTAGTGGTGTCTTCCCCTTTAATTATATGACGACGCTCCTGAATCCCAGTCCGCTCTTGAATCCATTCATCATTCGTATCAATTAATTTTGATAAATCATCGTTAGTAACGACATTAGATGGGACATAAAATCCCAAACCTGCTATTTTGGAGTGAAACATATTTACTAGAATAAAGGTTAGTAGCACACAAATTACTACTTTTTAAGCAATTATTCATTTATATTTTTCAAACAAATAAAAACTTTTAAGCAATCATCAAACTTACTTCTTGATTATGCTCTAAAGCGATTTCATGTTCGAAAAACACCACTTTTCTATTAAAAACAGCTTTGATTAAATAGTAACTCCCTTTAAAATAAGATTCTTTCACAGTTACTTTCATCAGTCCATTTTCCACCAATTTAAGTTGGTGTGGATACAAAAGAACCTCCTCATCTTCGCCATCAATAGGTACTAAATTGGATAATTGCAATTCATTTACTTCCCCAAAAAGTGAAGCTACATATTTATTAATTGGTGTATTGTATAAATCTACTGAATTAGCCATTTCTACCATTTGACCATCATAAAGGACTATCGTTTCATCGGCAAATGAAAGCGCATCCGTACTATCATGAGTAGCCACGATACAAGTAACACCTTTAGCTTTTAAATAAGCAAATAGATTACGACGTAAAGCATTTTTCCTAAAATTATCGATGTGACTAAAAGGCTCGTCTAACAACAAAATTTCTGGTTCTAATGCCAATGCTCTTGCTAATGCTACTCGTTGTTGTTGTCCCCCACTCAAATATTTAGCTTTTACGTTAGCATAATCTGTCATTTCGACAATTTCTAACAACTCATTAATTCTAGCTTTTTTTAGATCTTGACGTACATTAGAAAGAAATTTACCCACATTTTCTGCCACAGTAACATAAGGCATTAAATCAAAATCTTGAGACAAGTATTTAATATAGGGCATACCCGGAACCAAATGAAATTTTGGCCCCAAAATCTCACTATCATTCCAAAAAATAGCACCTTGATCAAGGTCGAATAATCCATAAATTAATTTTAGAAGTGTACTTTTACCACATCCACTTTCACCAATTACCGCAATATTTCGCCCTTTATTTATGGTGAAATTTATATTTTTTAAAACAGGCTTATTGATATAAGCAAAAGAAATATTTTGAACTTGAAGCATTGTAATTATTATTTTTTGAGTTTGCAAAGATAGATTACTTTCATTAAAATACTTTGTTTTAACTTAATTTAAGCTTTGGATTAATGTATCCTTTTAACAATTATCACTAATTGTTAAATGAAAATTTTCACAAAAAAAAAGGATTCTCAACTTAATGAGAATCCTTTTCTATCTATAACAAGAAAGATATTTTTTTTTAATTCCCTCCTTCTTTTTGCGCATCTTGTAACATTTTTTCATTGGCAGTAATAGCAAACTCAACACGACGGTTTTTACTTCTACCTTCAACTGTTTCATTAGATGCAATTGGATCAGCTATTCCTAAACCAGTCACTTTAAACCTAGAAGAAGACAATCCTTTTGAAGCTAAATAGCTTTTTACAGATGCAGCTCTTTCTCCTGAAAGTTTCAAGTTATAATCTGCTGAACCTGTACTATCTGTATAACCAAAAATAGTAATATTAGTATCTGCATATTCTTGAAAAACAGGAATTAATTTATCTAAATTAGTTTTGGCTGCTGCAGTCAAAGAAGATTTATTAGTGTCAAAACGTACTGCATTTTCATTCAATACTAATTTTATTCCTTCTCCTACTCTTTCTACTTCAGCACCAGGAAGTGCTTGGTCAATTTGACGCGCTTGTTTGTCCATTTTATTACCAATAACTCCACCGGCAACTCCACCAACAACTCCACCAAGTACAGCACCCATTGCACCATTACCACCTTTACCTAAATTGTTCCCTAAAACACCACCTATAACTGCTCCAGCAACCGCTCCAATACCAGCACCTCTTTGAGTTTTATTCGTGTTTTTAATTGATTCACAACTTGTAAAAAACGTTCCAATTGACATCATTAATGCCAATGCTATTACTGAAAACTTTTTCATATCTTACTTTATTTTAATTAGTTTGTTTTTTGAAATTGATACACAACATCAGTTAATTTCCCTCCTACATTGATTTTATCAATCAATTGAAATGAAGATTCTGTTTGATTAGCTACAGTCAAAACATAACCATCTCTAACTTTTTTTGCTTTTTCACCTGCATTTAAGACTTTCAAAACAAACTGTCCTTCTTGGTTTACAAACCAAGTAATAGGTGAACTAAATGCCGCACAATTAGCACTAGTCAAATCCATTGTTCCTTTGTTATTATTCGAAACCAATTTCCAAGCACTTCCTTCAAAACATTTAGAATCTGCTAGTTGAAATGAATTTACTTTAATATATTCTGAACCCGGATAGCTTACAGAACTAATAACCCAATTTCCCTTCATGGCAACTTCAGCCCTTCTATCCAATTTACTATTTGTAACAGAACTTGTTTTACACGCAAACATCATTAATGACATTGCACCTAATAAAATAATTTTTTTCATCTAAATCACGCTTTATAGTTAAACTCAGACAAAGATACAATCATAGAAACTAATAATAGTTTCAAAATTTACTTTTTTTATTCCATAATTATCAGTACGCCATTTTGTCACTTTATATATAATTGGTATTTTATTTGAGAGAACTGAGGCAGATTGTAAAACCCAATTAATAAAATTTAAATATGACAACAGGAAAAATTAATGTTTCAGTAGAAAACATCTTCCCTTTAATCAAGAAGTTCCTATACAGTGATCACGAGATTTTCTTACGTGAATTAATTTCAAATGGGACTGATGCAACTTCAAAATTAAAACATCTTATAAGTATTGGTGAAACTAATACTGAATACGGCAATCCAATCATCGAAGTAAAAGTTGATAAAGAAGGCAAAAAACTGCATATTATCGACCAAGGTATTGGTATGACTGCTGACGAAGTAGAAAAATATATCAATCAATTGGCTTTTTCTGGAGCAGAAGAATTTCTAGAAAAATATAAAGATTCTGCTAAAGATTCTGGAATCATTGGTCATTTTGGACTTGGTTT
This sequence comes from Flavobacterium ovatum, assembly GCF_040703125.1. Classification (NCBI taxonomy): domain Bacteria; kingdom Pseudomonadati; phylum Bacteroidota; class Flavobacteriia; order Flavobacteriales; family Flavobacteriaceae; genus Flavobacterium; species Flavobacterium ovatum. The sequence continues at coordinate 1,776,949 of NZ_CP160035.1, read as the reverse complement.
TTACTCTGCTTTTATGGTGGCTTCTAAAGTTGAAATCATTACTAAATCATACAAAGACGAACCGGCTGCACACTGGATTTGCGATGGTAGTCCTGAATTCTCATTGGAACCAGCAGATAAAACGTCTCGCGGAACTGAAATCATCTTGCACATTGCTGAAGATTCATTAGAATTTTTAGAAGAGTTTAAAATCAATGAACTTTTAAACAAGTACAATAAGTTTATGCCTATTCCGATTAAATTTGGAACTAAAACAGAAACTTTACCAAAACCTGAAGATGCTCCTGAAGATTTTGTTGCAGAAACTATTGAACTTGACAACATTATCAACAACACCAATCCTGCTTGGACGATAGCTCCAACAGAATTAGCTGATGAGGATTATAAAAAATTCTACCATGAATTGTATCCAATGCAGTTCGAAGAACCATTATTTCACATTCACCTTAATGTAGATTATCCATTTAACCTTACTGGTATTTTGTATTTCCCTAAATTAGGTAATGATATGCAAATGCAAAAAGACAAAATTCAATTGTACCAAAACCAAGTTTACGTTACTGATAACGTAGAAGGAATTGTACCTGAATTTTTGACCATGTTAAAAGGAGCTATTGACTCTCCAGATATTCCTTTGAATGTTTCACGTTCTAGTTTGCAAGCTGACGGTGCGGTGAAAAAAATAGCAAACTATATTACTCGTAAAGTTGCCGACAAATTAAAATCTCTTTTCACAGAAGACCGTGCCGAATTTGAAAAGAAATGGAACGATATCAAAATTGTCCTTGAATACGGAATGCTTTCTGATGATAAATTCTACGAAAAATCAGGTGCTTTTGTATTGTATCCAACAGTAGACAATAAATTCTTTACACTTGAAGAGTTAAAAGAAGCAATCAAAGAAAAACAAACCGACAAAGACGGAAAAACCGTTGTATTGTACGCTGGAAACAAAGAACAACAACACGCTTATATTGAAATTGCTCAAGAAAAAGGATACGAAGTTTTATTACTTGACTCTCCTATTATCTCTCATTTAATTCAAAAAGTGGAAGGAGACAATCAAAACTTAACGTTTGTACGTGTAGATTCTGACCATATTGATAACTTAATCAAAAAAGATGAAACTACAATTTCAAAATTATCTGATGAAGAGCAAACAAGCTTAAAAACAGTTTTGGAAGCTATTGTACCCAAACAAAACTACACAGTTCAATTACAAGCTCTAGACAGCAAATCGGCTCCATTTATCATCACGCAACCAGAATTCATGCGTAGAATGAAAGAAATGAGTCAATCAGGTGGCGGCGGAATGTTCGGAATGGGAAATATGCCAGAAATGTACAATTTGGTAGTAAACACTAACTCGGAATTAGCTACTAACATTTTAAATAATACAGATAAAAATGCTCAAGAAGGTTTAGTAAAACAAGCTTTGGATTTGGCTAAATTGTCTCAAAATTTATTAAAAGGAGAGGCTTTAACTGCTTTTGTAAAAAGAAGTTTTGAGTTAATCAAATAAAAGTAAATTGACCATAGCATACCAATAATGAAACCTGTGAGTTTACCTAATTTTAGGGACTTGCAGGTTTTTTTTTTTGTAATCAAAAAGATGTCTATTTATAAACACCATAACACTAGACATAGTAACTGTTGTATTCTCATTTACTGTAACTTCACTTAAACGAATTGTTTTTTGACTATTTCTATTATTTACAGTTGGAGCATTGGTGGAGTAATTCGCTGGTTTTAAAAAAAAAGTCCTTCCCGATGGAGGTCACTGAAAAAGTATATTCAGAAAGTAATTACACCTTATTATTTGATGAATAAATTCATATGGAGCACATTTGATAAAAAAAATGAAATGATTCAAAATAAAAATGGTTTTCCTCGCAAAAAAAATAAATTAAAATTGATGCTATGATTGGTGTTTTAACAAACTAAAACTGCAATACTCAAAATGATTTAGTAAAAATAATTATCTTAAAAGTCGGGCAAATAAAATTTTAAACAGAAAAAAAACATTCTTCAGAAATGATTCGACTGCTATAGTAATTCACTCGTACAAACAAAAAAAAAGGAACTTCATGACGGAAGTTCCTTTTTTTTATTTAATTCAACAAAGCTGCTTTATTTTCAAAATCCTTATTTGATAGCAGGTCAGTTACATTTTGCAAAGTCGTAATAGCAATTTGGGTCAGCGCTTCATTGGTAAAAAAGGCTTGGTGCGCTGTCACCAAAACATTCGGAAAACTCATTAATCGCTGAATGTCATCGTCTTGAATAATATCTTCTGACAAGTCTTTGAAAAATAATTTTTCTTCTTGCTCATAGACATCAATTCCGAGATAGCCTATTTTAGAATTTTTTAAGGCGTCGATAACATCCGGTGTATTAATCAAAGCACCCCTACTGGTATTGATGACCATGATGTTTTTTTTCATTAACGAAAGTGATGCTGTATTAATAAGATGCTTCGTTTGTTCATTTAAAGGGCAATGAAGCGAAATCACATCTGCCGTTTTAAAAATTGTTTCTATAGAGTCGTATTGCACTCCCAATTTTTCTAAATCTTGGTCTTTAGCGATATCAAAAGCCAAGACTTTACAACCGAAACCTAAAATTATTTTGGCAAAAGCTTTTCCAATATTTCCAGTTCCGATAACGCCAACTGTTTTGCCGTGAAGATCGAAACCTAGCAATCCGTTGAGCGAAAAGTTTTGTTCGCGTACCCGATTATAAGCTTTATGTGTTTTTCTATTTAAAGTCAAAATCATTGCCATGGCGTGTTCTGCAACAGCTTCGGGAGAATAGGACGGCACACGACATACTCGTATTCCAGCTTTTTTGGCTGCAGCCAAATCTACATTATTGAAACCTGCACAACGTAAGGCAATTACCTTTACTTTTTTGCTGGATAATTCTTGAATCACTACTGCATTAACCACGTCATTAACAAAGACGCAGACTACTACACTGCCTTGAATCATTTGAACAGTTTGCTCATTCAATTGTGTTTCGATAAAATCTAATTGAAAGCCAAAATCAGCATTATACTTTTCGAAAAACACTTTATCATATGGCTGAGTTGAAAAAAAAGAAATTTTTGTCTGCTTCATATTTACTGTAAACATTAGATTAAAATCATGTCTAAATGTAGGTAATAATTAATTCACAAGGCCGACATTATTAATAAATAAACAGAACTAATATTTCTGATTATTGATCAAAAAATCAAATACAAACCCCTAGTTAAAGGGTAATTTACTAACAATAGAGGGTAATTTTCATTTAATTATGCACAATAATTAAGACTAACTTTATATGGTTAAAAATTAATCTATTTCAACGACAAAATAGTTTGATTTTTATTCCAAATAAACCTATCCAAATATGAAAAAAATTTTACATTCAAAAACGATACTCGTAGCCCTGCTATTAATTACGTCCTTATATGGTTTTTCGCAAAATTTCTATCCCGGAACGCTAAACCAAACAGCATGGGATGGATTAATTTCTCAAATTAGCAGTAGAAGAGCAACCCTTTCTAGTCAGGTTACACAATTACAAACCGCCAATTTAGAATCAAGATACGCACAAGGAACTATCGTTACAGCAGATGAATTTGTTGTCTATGCGACAAGAGATAGAGCTAATGCAACTGTATTGCAAGCAAAGTATATTGGAACTGGATACCTTGGGTTTCATAATAATTTTAAAGCACAATTACCAAAAGAAGGAATAACAGTAGCTGATTTTTCTATATTTGACCCTTTTCAAATACTGTATGACTGTGTGAAAATTTTAGACAATGCCATTACTGAGGCTAACAAACAAATAAACGGAACTATAATCCTTCCACAAGTACTTGCTTATTCTACAACGACATACCCCACGCTTGACACCAATTCTAGTTATTATAAAAAAGACGGAAAAGTAATTTTTCCAAGTACGATGTGGAGTATGCAATCTGAATCAGATTTAATGAAAACAATAGGCTACTTAGGGTCTAGTTTTTTGTCGCCACAAACCACTAATTCTCCTAACGCAGTTTTCACTTCTGGCCAACTTTCAAGTCAAGTAAACTTAGTTTCGACAAATGTATCTAACGGACAAACTCCAGTACAGGTTCAAATTACTCACAACCCACTGGCAGGATGGATGACCACAGCATCCAATGATCCAAACTCTCCGCACTACAAAATTGCAGATTACAAAAGAGCATTTGCAGCTTATGACATTGACTATCCAGTAATTGCAGACAACACTGCTAATAACTGGAATAAAAATATGCTACAATCCTACATACCAAGTATAAAATCAGCCGCAGGTTCTAGTCCGCTTATCTATGTATTATCTAATGAACCACATTGGGATTTAATATCAAATTCAGGGTCAGATGATGCCTCAAAGGGATTATCCCCTTATACAAGAACAGCATTTGCCGAGTATTTAACAACAGAATACGTCACCATTGCTAATTTAAACACAGTTTACAATGCTACCTACAGTACCTTTGACCAATTAAAAACCGTTCCTACGCAAACTTCTACAACCTCACCTTTGGCACTTTTCACAGAAAACCAAAGAAATTTACAAGGAACACCAATTTGGTATGATTGGTTAAGGTTCAATCAAAATAGAGCTACAAAATGGCATTCTAACTTGAAGCAATACACTTTAGAATCAGATCCAACAGCTAAAGTATCTATAAAAATAATCGGAAACGAGGTTGAAGCACCAGATAGAGATAGTGGTATTGATCTAGAAGCTTCCGGTGATTTAATGGACATCATCAGTTTTGACAGCCAAATAACACCTAATAAAACGCACGGAAGAAACGCACGTTTTTACAGAGATTGGTGGCTTGGACGTTATATTACGGAATGGAGAGAACAAGCAATAAATATTGACTTCTTTAAATCCTTATACCCTAACAAACCTATTTTTGACTCCGAATGGCATGGTGTTTCCAGTAATGCTTGGCATAATTTCACCCTTGACAAAGGTTTTGTTCATTCCGGTTTATGGCACGGATTTACTACTGGTTTAGGTGTGGTTAATGCTTGGTGGTGGTATCGGGAAGACGGAACTAACGGAAGCATCAAAGGAGATTTAGAAGGCAAAACCAATACAGTTGGAAACACAATGTCGTCCCCACAACACCAACCAATTGCTTTTGAAGATTTTGGTAAAGCCATGAAAGAAATAAATGCCCTTAGCGAAACTGTTGCGACATTATCACCTACTAAAAGGGATTTTTTAATCTACTATAGTAATGAAGCAGCTTTACAAGATTTTGATTATATCCAGCAAATGGCACAAATTTATGAGGCCTTGAAATTAATGAATGTAAAAGTCGGATTCACCACGCAAAACAAAATAAATAGTCTAAATTACACTCCAAAAGCAATTATAATTCCGCCTACTTTATTCATCAAAACTAGTAGTATTACTGCATTGAATACTTTCAAAAGTAATAATAGCACTGTTGGCATTCTTGAAATTAAACGTACTGGAACTACTAATTTTATAAAAGATGAGAAAGGAACTTCAAACACTTCAAGAAGCACTAGTTTTGCAACAAAATCCTTTACTTATGATGGTTCGTTTACTTATCTTGGAACGAATACAACTCCGGATGCTGGACAAATTACAACCAATTCCGGTAATGCAAACACAATCCTAAACACATTAATAACTAGTTTAAGAACTAATTTAACGATTCCTACTCCTGTAATTGATTTTAAAATTCAAGTAGTAGGAAGCACAACAGAGTCTTTTGGGGTTTTAGCATCACAAGGAAATACTCCTGATGGAAAAGCAGTTGTTTCCCTTATAAATATGAGTTTAATTGACCAGCAAATTAAACTCCCTACTTCGGGTGTTGCATACAGCAATATGATTGACGGAACCACTGTAAGTGAGACAATTGTAATGAAACCTTATGATGTGCTGCTAGTAAAATCCGGAGTTACATTAGCAACAAAAACCTTTACTGAAGTCATAAATAAGCCTTATAAAATCTATCCAAACCCAACAAAAGACGTGGTAACTATAGAAAACATAATTGCAGGTGAATACACAATATATAATACGTTAGGGCAAAAAGTAAAGAGTGCAACAACAAACAATATTTCAATCACAATTCCTCTGGGCGACTTGAATTCTGGTGTGTATTTTATTTCTATTCCAAATACTGAAAACAAGAAGGTTTTCGAGAAAATAATTATTTCTAAATAATTATAAACTCAATATATTTTTAAAACAAAAAAAGGAACTTCGTGACGAAGTTCCTTTTTTTGTTTAAGTAATTTGTTTGAATTTTATTTTTTAGGATGATTTCCTGTCGGTAAATAACACAACCAACTAAAGCCTATTAAAAACAAAATCAATGATGCGTACAGCAACCAAATTTGAATACTTACAATCTCTTATCCAAAACAAAAGTGTTGACAGGTGAGCTATTGAGACGCATTTCGACAATATGATTATTGGAATGATAATCAATTTACAGCCACCCAATTTGAGGGCGAAATCTACGACTGGGGTGAAACAAAAAACCTAGAATTGATTCCGATTTATAACCAAAACCAAAGAAGGCTTACAACTTTTGATACGTCAAAATACAGGTATTGTTCGAAATGACATTGATCTAAAATTGACACAGGAGGAACTGGAAGTCACGGAAGCTCAAATAAAAAAAGCGACCGAAACCTACCCATTAAATACTAATTTGTGGGAGTTGGATACTCATATTATTATTATTATTATTATTGGAATATAATAGTAATACAATCCATTGCTCGCAATAACAACAAAGGTAAATTTGTAAAAATTGAGAAAGTGATTATTTAAAGTTTGCTCTTTTTTTCGAACAAAATTAAAAGGATTATCTTTAATTTTTTAGCATTTCAAACTAAAAAGAATTCTTTTTCTAAATTAAGAACCCAAAAGTCCTAAGAAGCTTTTACCTTTGCATTGTGAAAATATTATACATCATACTATCTATCTTCATTTTGGCAATTTCTAGTCAAGGATGTTGCGGTGAAGATAATTGTGAAGATGAAGTTTCGCAAACTCAAAACGGCAAAAATCATCACAATGACAGCTGTGAAGGTAGCTGTTGTCCATTCTTTAGCTGTGGCAGTTGTGTTGGTTTTACTTTCCCAAGTTATACCTTTTCGGTTCCCGATAACAGTTTTGTATTTATAGAAACCAATTTAGTTTCTACCTACATTCCAGAGCTTCAATCTCAATTCAAACACGCCATTTGGCAACCCCCAAAAATCAGTTAACACTTTTTGTGCTTTCGCACTATTTATTTTCTGGAGGTGATTATTGCCTTCACTACTTATTTACAAGACATTAACTAAACATTCGATAATGAAAAATTTTATCTTGCTGTTGGTTGCTTTAGGCAACTTTACAGTTTTATTTGCGCAGAATAACTTCAAAGCTATTCTAAAAAATAGTGAAACCAATCAAATCCTAATTGGTGTAACAGCCGTTATTCAAAACACCAACCTAGGTGGAATCACAGATGGAAATGGAAACATCGAAATCAAAAATATTCCTGACGGGCAACAAACCATTCTATTTACATTTGTTGGTTATGAACCCAAGACGAAACAACTAACTTTTCCTTTGAATTCCGACGCTATCGTAGCCGTATTTCTCGAAAGTGAAGGCGAAGAATTAGACGACGTCGTTATTACAAGTACGCGTAGTAGTCGCACCATTTCCAATATTCCTACCCGAGTAGAAACGATTGCAGGCGAAGAATTAGACGAAAAAGGCAATATGAAACCTGGCGACATTAGAATGTTGCTTAACGAAAGTACAGGAATTCAAACCCAACAAACTTCGGCAACGAGTTACAACTCCTCGATTCGAATACAAGGATTAGATGGTAAATACACGCAAATTATTCGAGACGGTTTCCCTTTGTATTCTGGGTTTTCTGGCGGTTTAAGCTTGATGCAAATTGCCCCTTTAGATTTAAAACAAGTCGAAGTGATCAAAGGTGCATCGTCAACGCTTTATGGTGGAGGAGCGATTGCAGGATTAGTAAATTTAGTTTCGAAAACGCCACAGGAAGAAAGGGAATTAAACTTTATCCTGAACGGGACTTCAGCATTGGGATTGGATGTCAGCGGTTTTTATTCGCAGAAATTTAACAAAGTAGGTACGACCGTATTTGCTTCTTATAACCACGGAACGGCATATGATCCAGCTGACATTGGATTAACAGCAATACCAAAGTTTAACCGCTTTACGATCAACCCCAAATTGTATTTGTATTTCAATGAAAAGACAACTTTACATTTAGGTTTTAACAATGTCATAGAAAACCGAATTGGTGGTGATATAGAATATATTAAAGGAAATGGAGACGCAAACCATTCGTATTTTGAAGAGAACAAAACCAACCGATTTAGTACCCAATTGGGTTTTGATCGAATAATTGATGAGCAAACTAAATTCACGTTCAAAAATAGTTTTAGTTTCTATGACCGTAATATTACCGTTCCCAATTATGAATTTTCAGGTAAACAGTTCTCCTCATTTGTTGAAGCCAATTATAACGTAAACACTGATAAAACGGAATGGATTGGTGGACTAAATCTTTGGACTGACCAATTTACACAAGAGAAAATAGCCTCGACAAATGCAGTGGATTACAAACATACTACTATTGGAGCTTTTGTTCAAAACACTTGGAACCCTAAAGAAAATATCGCTCTAGAAACAGGATTACGTTTGGATTACCAAAATGAATATGGGGTTTTTCTATTGCCTCGAATATCAGCTTTGTACACCATTAGCCCAAAACTGAGTGCTCGAATTGGTGGAGGATTAGGATACAAAACACCAACCGTATTTACCGAAGATGCAGAAAGGATTCAGTTTCAAAATGTATTACCCATTGCAACCAACACCACCGAAGCGGAAAAATCAATTGGAGGGAATTTTGATTTAAACTACAAAACGCATCTTACCGACCAATTGTCATTAAGTATCAACAGTTTGTTTTTCTATACCAAGGTCAACAAGCCTTTAGTTTTAGTACAAAATAGTGATAACAATTATGAATTTCAACAACCAGACGGAAATATTGACACCAAAGGAATTGAAACTAATATCAAACTATCTTACCAAGATTTTAAACTTTTTATCGGATACACTTTAGCAGACGTAAATGAACATTACAATGGCAATACCACTACTTTTCCATTGGTTGCCAAACACCGTCTCAACAATGTTTTGATGTATGAAATTGAAGATAAACTGAAAATTGGTTTGGAAGCGTATTATTTTAGTCCACAAAAACTTAACGATGGATCAACTGGTAAGCAGTATTGGCTAGGCGGATTTATGATTGAAAAACTTTGGGAACATTTCTCCATTTTTATCAATTTCGAAAATATAACTGATACTCGCCAAACTAAGTTTGACAACATTTATTCAGGAACCATTACTAATCCCACTTTCAGGGACATTTATGCTCCTGTGGATGGTTTTGTAGTGAATGGTGGTTTGAAGATTAAATTGTAATTCCACTTTTAAACTAACAAAAAAGGAAGTACAATCACGGAGGGCACTGAAAAAGTCATTTACAAAAAATCAGCATAAAAAAGGAGCAGTAAAATTTTATTTACTGCTTCTTTTTGGTTATATTTAACTGTAATTATAAGGCTTTTTAGATGTTAGTTCAGCAACAACAAATTCAGTTCAGCGAGCATTCCTCGTTATATGATTTAATCATTCCTAAAGATAATCTTCTTCGAAAAATCAATGAATTAATTGATTTTTCATTTATCACCGATGAACTTATACATACCTATTGTGTAAATAATGGTCGTATGGCAGAAAGTCCTATTCGTATGTTCAAATATCTACTTTTGAAAACGATTTATACGGTCTCGGATGTTGATGTTGTTGATCGCTCTCGTTTTGACATGTCCTTTAAATATTTTTTGGATATGACACCCGAAGCCGATGTTATCAACCCAAGTTCATTGACAAAATTTAGAAAACTCCGCTTAAAAGACACCGATTTATTGAATTTATTGATTAACAAAACGGTAGCCTTAGCCATTGAAAAAGGTGTTATTCGTTCTAAATCTATAATAGTTGATGCCACACATACTTTATCAAGGTCAAATCCATTTTTAGCTATAGACGTACTGAGAGAACATTCCAAACAACTTCGTAAAGTGGTTTATTCATTTGATGAACAATGGAAAGAACGTATGCCAGAGAAGAACAACGAGAATGATTTAGAAAAGGAGTTGGCTTATAGCAAAGAGTTAGAGAAAAGACTAGAAGAAGATCCTTCGGTGAGTTTGATACCGGCCGTAAAAGAAAAACTCAACTTGCTAAAAGAAACCATCGAAGATACACAAGAAAATTTAATTTTATCAAAAGATACCGATGCCAAAACTGGGCATAAATCTGCCGAGAGTTCTTTCTTTGGCTACAAGACTCATTTAGCTATGACCGAAGAGCGCATCATAACAGCAGCCGTAGTAACATCGGGAGAAAAAGGAGATGGACCGGAGTTGCCAAAACTCTTAGAAATTAGTCAAGAAAATGGAATTGAGGTAGATACTATTATTGGCGATGGTGCCTATTCGGGGAAAGAAAATCTTAAAATCACAAGTGAGCAAAATATTAAAGTAGTGGCCAGACTAAACCCATCCATAACACAAGGATTTAGAAAAGACGAGGATAAATTTGATTACAATAAAGATGCCGATAGGTTTGTATGTCCTGCGGGTCATATGGCAATACGAAAAGCACGAGGTGGAACCAAAGATATCGGGGAAAATCAAGTCGACACTTACTATTTTGATGTTGAAAAATGTAAATCATGTCCTTTAACAGAAGGCTGTTATAAAGAGGGAGCAAAAACAAAAACATATTCGGTATCCATAAAATCAGATTTACATCAAGAGCAAATATCCTTTCAAGAAACAGACTATTACAAAGAAAAAGCAAAGCACCGATACAAAATAGAAGCGAAGAATAGTGAGTTAAAAAATGCACATGGTTTTGACAGAGCGATATCTTATGGCATAAACAATATGCAAATGCAAGGAGCAATGGCTATTTTTACAGTAAATTTAAAAAGAATCATAAAACTAATGTAGGAAATGCGTTCTACTTGCGTATTGTCTAAAATACACTCATTTTAAGCCAAAAAATAGACTCCTAAAATCTAAAATAAAAACAGTTGTAAAATTTAAAACGCTTATAACGGATGTTTGAAATCCTGTTATAAGCGTTTTTTTAATCTTTGAAAAATAACACAAATCGAAATAAGCGAGGTTTTTCAGTGCCCTCCAATCACGTGCTTCCTTTTTTGTTTTAGCCAGTGCACAACAACTGATTTCAGGTCAGACACGAATTGCACTAATTGTTCATCGTTCTTTTGGTATTCGAGTAATTAAATCATGTCCTGATTTGTGTAAATTCGTGAAATTCGTGTGACTTGATTTTATCCCCCAATTTTAATCATACTTCTATTTTTCGAAAACAAATCTGGGTTTTGAAATTTGGCATCATCATCCATCCCACCACGCATGGCATGTTTGGATTTTATGTTTTGAGCAATCAAAGGTTCTATAGAATCTCCTGCTCTCAAGGTTTCGAGCAGCGAAGTTTCAGTATTCGAAAACAAACAATTTTTTAATTTTCCGTCTGCCGTTAACCTGATGCGGTTGCACGTACTACAAAAAGGATTCGTTACCGAACTAATCACCGAAAAACTTCCTTTATAACCCGAAATTTTATGATTTTTGGCTGTGTCGTTGGGTTTATCAACCAACCTTTCGACCTTGGTTATTCCATATTTATCATTGGTTTGATTCATGATTTCGGCATAAGAAACCAATTTGTCTTTATTCCATTTATTCCCATCAAAAGGCATGAATTCGATAAACCGAATCATGATATTTCGGTCTTTGGTTAATTCGATAAAATCTAAAATTTCGTTATCGTTAAATCCTTTCATGACCACGACATTCAGTCTCAATTTAAAATTTTGTTCATCTAGCAAATTTAGATTCTTCCAAAACTGGTCGAAATAATTCCGACGCGTGATCAGGTTAAACTTCTCTTTTACCAAACTATCAATACTCACATTCAGTCCCGTAATTCCAGCCTCTTTGAAGGTACCAATAAAATCGTGAACTAGAATTCCGTTAGTGGTTATAGTCAATTCAACACCCAATTTCCCCAAACGAGCAATAACATCTTTGGCATCTTTCCTAACCAATGGCTCGCCACCTGTCAACCTAATTTTGGTTACACCCAAATTGACAAACGTTTGTGCAATGGTCACAATCTCGTCTGCCGTCATCAAGTGTGGTTTTGGCGTCAACGAAATCCCTTCAGCAGGCATACAATACGTACACCTCAAATTACAATGTTCTGTAATTGAAATGCGCAAGTAGTTGTGCTCGCGACCGTGCGTGTCCTGCATGAATTTGTTAGGCACCATGATTGAATCCGTTAAGTATCTTAAATAAATGTAAAATCGAAGGAAACACAGCGTCCATAGACTCACTCGCTCCAGCGGTTGAACCTGGCAACGCCATAATCAACGTATTGCCTTTAAAACCAACCACCGAGCGTGATAACATCGCATAAGGCGTACGGTCCTGACCATAGGCACGAATCGCTTCTTCAATCCCTGGAATACGACGGTCTAGCATCGGAATCACCGCTTCGGGAGTGACATCACGGTTGGACAATCCTGTACCGCCAGTCAATATAATTAAGTCAATCTTGCTTTCGCATAAATCGGTTATTGTCGCTTGAATATCCAAAATTTCATCTGGAATCACTGTATATTTAGCCACTCTTAAACCTAGGCTTTTTACTTTTTCTGAAATTACTTTTCCAGCTCTATCCTCTTTTTTACCGCTCGAAACGCTATCCGAACATACAATTACCGAAACTCCTAAATCAGGTACATCGTTTTTTCCAAAATCCGACTTCCCTCCTTTTTTGTGCAACAATTTAATGCTCGAAATCTCCACCTGTTTGTCAATCGGTTTCAACATATCATACATCGTCAAAGCCACAATCGAAGCGCCGTGCATGGCTTCCACCTCAACACCTGTTCTGTAAATTGCCTTCACGGTTACTTTTATCAAAATAGAATCTTCCATAAATTCATATTCAATTCCCGTAAACTCAATCGGCATAGGGTGACAATCCGGAATCGAATTCGACGTGTTTTTCACCGCAAAAAGTCCCGCAGTTCGTGCTACTTCAAGGACATCGCCCTTGGGAACGGATTTATTTAGAATCGCTTCCATCGTGGCTTTTACGCCAACTTTCACAACCGCCTGAGCCGTAGCCGTGCGTTGGGTTATAATTTTATGTGTAATGTCTACCATTTTTGTTGCTTTTAGCTATTGGCTCTTGGCTTTTAGTGTAGTTGTAAAAATAATTCTTTCTATTCTATTTTCGATACTCTAATATCTTTCCTCTAACCTCTTTATTCTAGTCTCTGTATTCTTTCTTAACGGATAACTTCTAACCTCTTTTTTAACCTCTAACCTTTACCCCCTAACCTCCTTACTTGTTTTCCTTCCAACTATAACTCTCATCTTCAAAAACTTCTTTCCCGAAAATAGCGACACTCCTTTTAATTTCTTCCACCAAAAATTCCAAAGCTTCATAAACCACTTTTCGTCTTGGAGCCGAAACAAAAACGAACAAACAGATTTCGCCCGCTTTTACAGTCCCCAAACTGTGGTAAATGTGCATGCAAGTCAAGTCATATTTGGCGAAAGCCGTTTCTCTTATTTCGTAAAAAGATTGCTCCGCCATTTCTTCATAAGCGGTGTACTCAATCGCTGCAACAGTTTTACCATCAATAACATCGGCACGAACTTGTCCTAAAAAAATGTTGTGTGCGCCTATTGACGTTTTGGTTTGATGTTTCGCTATCGAATTCCCTATAAAGTCCGATGTGATTTGACCTTGAATGAAGGAGCTTTTCTTTGGTTTGTCTGCTGCCATAATTTTTTATTCTTTATTTTTTTCTAACGACTGAATCCCTTTTTCCAAATGAAAAACCGATTCAAATCCTTGTTTTTTTAAATAATTCAAGCCTAATAAGCTTCTTTGTCCCGAGTTGCAAAACAACACAATTTCTATATTATTGTCAATACTTTGACTGTATGTTTCTAAATTTTCTAGCGGTACTTGAATAACGTTATTTTCTATAAATGTGAGTTTTTCATTCAGTTTACGAACGTCTATTACCATTACTTTTTCTTGATTTATTTTCTCAAAAAAAGCTACTGCATTTAGTCCTTCCACAATTTGTTTTTGGTTAAAAAGCAAACTTCCGTTGATGACGCTTTTTTCAATAGCCTTTGGGTTTTTAGCGAAAGTGATAATCTGCGTTTGAAAATTCAAAGCATCATAAATCATCAGTTTTCCTGACAAAACTTCGCCAACTCCTAAAATCATTTTTAGTACTTCGGTTGCTTGAAAAGCACCTAATGTATTTGGTAAAACTCCCAAAACACCCATTGTTTCACAATTTGGCGTTTGCTCAAAACCTTCTTTTCCGGGAAACAAACAGCGGTAACTCGGACCATTTTGATAATTAAAAACCGAAACTTGTCCTTCAAATCGATAAATTGATGCGTAGACAACCGGGATTTTTTTATAGACCGCCACGTCATTAATCAAGTAACGTACTGCAATCGTATCGGTACAATCCACTATGATTTGGTAATCACTTACAATCTCGAATGCATTCTTTCGATTAAAAAATTGATTGTAAACAGTAACAGTAACATCCGGATTCATTTGAGTAATCACTTGCGCGGCGGTTTCCGCTTTGCTTTTACCACAATGACTTAAATTATACAACAATTGACGGTGTAAATTAGTCTCTTCGATAATATCACCATCAACAATTCCAATAAAACCAACACCTGCCGCAGCCAAATTTTGTAAAACCGGACATCCCAAACCACCCGCACCAATCACCAAGACACGAGCCTCAGCTAATTTTTGCTGCCCTATTTCCCCTATTTCAGGAAGGATGATTTGACGATTGTATCTCATTTATTTTTAATTTGGCATTGCCTTTTGAAATTGGATCTTTGATTTTTGCTAACCTCCCGCAAACGGTGGTAAAAACGCAATTACATCTTGTTCTTTTAGGTTGGTTTCAACTCCCACCAAAGCTTGATTGACTGCAACAGAATAGGATGTTTTTCTTAAATCAGGATAATTATTTTCCATGATTGATTTCAAAGAAGCAACTGAAATCAGAGTTTCCTCCAATTGTAATTGTTCTTCTTTCTTTTTCGTTATATCAGCAATCAAACCAAAATATTTTGTATTTATAATCATGATTGTATATTTTTATATTCTTCGGGAGTATTAATATTTTGAACTTGTTTGCTCCATTTTTCAGGAACAACAAGCGTTTGATGCATCATATCTTCTACCACCTCTCTTAATTTTAATTGTTTTGCAGCCATATGCTCTCCAAAAACTCTTTTGCAAGAGCGATCATAAACAGCAATCAAAGGACTGGCTTTATCCCCAACTTGCACTTGTGTCATCATATAACCATCTTCATGTTTATCGGCCAACCATTGTAGCAAATCAGTAGAGACTAAAGGTGCATCGACGCTCAAAACAAAATTAAATTTGGTTTTAGAATGTTTCAAAGCGGTATAAATTCCACCCACTGGTCCTTTATCATCAATTAAATCTTCAATTCTAGCATGACCTAAAACATCATAATCTACATTAGCAGAAACAATGACGATATTTTCTCCAACAATAGGTTTTAAAGCATCACAAATATGATTTACAAATGTTTTTCCGTTAAGCATGAGTAAACCTTTATCTGTACCCATTCGTTGGCTTTTACCACCTGCTAAAATGTATGCCGTATAATTGTTTTCCATCTTTTTATATTATAAGTGTGGATACTGTAACTAAATCGCTTTGTTT
Organism: Flavobacterium ovatum; assembly: GCF_040703125.1. Taxonomy (NCBI): domain Bacteria; kingdom Pseudomonadati; phylum Bacteroidota; class Flavobacteriia; order Flavobacteriales; family Flavobacteriaceae; genus Flavobacterium; species Flavobacterium ovatum. Next base: position 1,760,944 of record NZ_CP160035.1, on the reverse strand, counting down.
TTTCCACTTCTAACCTCTAACCTCTCATTTCAAACTTATGCCGTGACATATAATTTATAAATCGCTATTGCCAAAACAGTTGCTAATACATTTTTCAATACTACCGAGTTGAATTTTTTACTACCGTAATATGCTCCAAAAAAACCACCGACAAATACAATTCCGACAAGTGGTAAAGATGATTCTGGTAAAACTCCCCCTTTGGACAAGAAACCTGTTATTCCAGAAATGGAATTCACCAAAATAAACAAAGCCGAAACCGCTGCTGTTTGTTTCATCGTTCCCCAACCCATCAGGATAATCACGGGACTCAATATGATTCCGCCGCCAATTCCGATTAATCCTGATAAAAATCCGATTACAGCTCCAACGATTAAGGCGGCATATAAATTTAGATTTTTGATTTCTGTTTTTTCTTTTCCTAAAAGTCCTAGCAATCGCATGACTGCAAAAATCAAAACGGTTGCCAAAATAATTTTATAATAATAGCCTGAAACCGTCAAATAACCACCTAAAAACGAAAAGGGTATCGACGTTATCGCAAAAGGATAAAACAAATTCCATTTAAACTTTTTTTCCCTAAAATAAAAATAAAATGAAACACCGGACACCAAGATATTCAAGACCAAAGCAGTTGGTTTCATAAACGTTTCTGGAAATGCAAAAGCACTCATCAAAGCCAAATAACCACTGGCACCACCGTGACCAACGCTAGCATATAAAAAAGCCACTATAGGCAACAACACTAGCAACAAAGGCATGTCTAATAAATCTACCATAACTATAAATCGTATTTTTTAAATTCGGTATCCAAAAATTCCCAGCAATTGGCATTGATACTTTCAAAGGCATCAATTAGAGATTGTCCATAAGGGGTTAAAACTGTTCCACCACCTTTATTGCCACCGACTTGGGTTGCTATCAAAGGATGTTTTGCAGATTTATTCGAAACATCGACCAATTTCCACGCTTTTTGATAGGACAATTCCATGGCTTTGGCTGCTTTATTGAGAGAACCTGTTTCGGCAATTAGCTTCAACAATTTGACACGTCCTTCACTGATCAGAATTCCTTCATCAGTCTCAATCCAAATTTTACTTTTTATTTTCAAAGTGGGCGTTTTTACCGTTATACTTTTGCAAATATAACGAAATGGATTTTTATAAAAAAGATGAAAAGCAATTACCTTTTGATTTAAAATCATAAAAAAACGGGCTAAAGCCCGTTCCTATTGATTCCTAACCTAAAAAAAGATTATAACCTTAAATCACATACACCTCAACAGCAGTACCTTTCGCCAATTTATATCCACCATCTTCTACATACATCAATCCGTTTGATACAGAAAAAGTGTTGAGCATAGAAGAATTTTGATGCGTTAAAACGGTGACTTCATCTCCTACGATATGCGCCTTTAAAAATTGATTTCGAGCATTGCTTACTGTGAAATTATGGCTGAGTTTTTTGGAGATTGTTTGTCCGTAATCAGAATTGCATCCTGAAATGTTTTGTAAAGTTGGCAACACATAAATGTAAAAACAAGTGAGTGAAGCACCAGGATTTCCTGGTAAAGCAAAAATCATTTTATCATTTAATTTCCCAGCAAAAAGTGGTTTCCCGGGTTTTTGTTTGACTTTATAAAAAAGCGTCTCTACCTGTAAAGCTTCTAGTGCTTTTGCCACAAAATCATAATCGCCAACTGAGATACCGCCAGAAATAAGGATAACATCATTCTCTGCCAATACTTCTGCTATTTTGTTCTTGGTGTTTTCAAAATCATCATTGACATAATATATCTTAGTGTTTTCATAGAAAGCTTCTTGTAATGCAATTTCTAACATAATTGAATTGCTTTCGTAAATTTTACCATAATCTAAAGGCAATCCAGGCTGCACCAATTCGTTCCCCGTTACCAAAATTCCGATTTTGGATTTTTTATATACGTTTACTTCTGTGAATCCTAGTCCTGCCAAAAAACCAATACAGGCAGCATTGAGTAGCGTTCCTTTTTCGAGCGCTAAATCTCCTTTTAGATTTTGCTCTCCAATAGGACGAATATTCATTTGGAGCTTGGGATGTTCCTGCAATTGTAAAACAGTTCCTGAAACGATTACTTTTTCTATTTGCATTACCGCAGTTGCCGAATCTGGAACGGGAGCACCTGTGAAAATCTTTATAGCTTGACCCCCTTTTAATTCCACTTGTTGCGCATCACCAGCTTTGATTTCGCCAATAATTTCATAATCTAATCCGTCATGAAGTCCGAGAGCAAAACCATCCATCGCCGATTGTCGGAATGGAGGCATACTGATGGGCGCTACTAAATCTTCGGCTAGAATGTGCCTTTTAGCTTTCGCTAATGGTAGCATTTCCTTTTTGGGTTGAGGGAGGTTATTTTTTAGAATTGAAAAAGCTTCTTGTATGGTAACCATGATAATATTTATTTATTCGCTTTCAAAAATACAATTATTAAAAGTTTTTATCATCATTTAAGAGTTCTACACATCAAATCTTGATTTGCACAACAATATTAAGCAGGTATAAAACGTTTTTCACCTTTTTTTTAAACCTTTAGAAAACCAGTTCAAAATAGACAATTATTCTTTTTTTACATAAAGAATAATTTTTTTAAATTAACAACAGATATTAACTATAAATTAAGTTAAAAATCAGCAATTATATTCATAAAAGCTGCTTAAAAAAAAATTTCTCTTTTTATATTTCAATTCAAAATATTTATATATTTACATCCTATTTTAGAAGGATTTATACCACTCTGTAAATCTTTTAAGATACAATCTAACTCAAGAAAAAGCTTAAAGAATGAAAAAATTATTTATCGCAGCTTTATTAGTTGCTAGTTTAACTGGATTTGCACAAAAGAAAACAAGTGCTGACAAAAGTTTGGAAAAAATGACTACTGAATTGTCATTGACTGCAGATCAACAAGCTAAATTAAAACCAATTTTGGAAGAACAAGATGCGCTTAAAAAAGACAGCAAAGACAATCCAGACAATGCTGATGCAAACAAAGAAAAAGGAAAAGAAATTGGAAAAAAAATGAATGCTATTTTAACTGCTGAGCAAAAGCAATTAAGAAAAGAATTGCAAGAAAAAGCAAAAGCAGCGAAAGAAGCTGGACAATAATCCATTAACTCTCCTCATTTAAAGAAAATCCCGTTATATAACGGGATTTTTTTTGATTGAAACTAAAAGTAACTTTACAAAAACACACCCCAAATGTTAATTTTTAATTAATCATTAAACCTTTTTAGATTTTAATAATCTTATCTCTATCAAATAACTTAAAAAAATTGAAATGAAAAAATTAATTATCATTGCTTTATTAGCAATTGGATTCACAAGTTTTGCACAAGAAGGAAAAAAGAAAAAAGGTGGTGGAGAAGCTAGCACTGAAATGAGATTAAAAAAAATGACTGAAGAGTTATCTCTAAATGCAGATCAACAAAAACAATTGACTCCTGTTCTTGAAGAGCAAGCTTCAATCATGAAGGCTATGAAAGAAGATCCTGAAACCAAAGAAGAGAACAAAGGTAAAATGAAAGAAAACGGAAAAAAAATTAAAGGAATTTTAACTCCTGAGCAATTCGAAAAATGGCAAGCAAACATGCCTAAAGGCAAAGGAAAAGGTCAAGGAGAAGGAAAAAAGAAAAAACAAGGTGGTGAGTCTGAAGAATAATCAATTCTCATTTACTCACTAATGAAAAAAAAACTTCCGATAAAATCGGAAGTTTTTTTGTTTTAAACTTTAATTAAAAGGTTTTAGACACTCTATTAATCGCTTGAATAGTAAAATCCAAGTCTTTATAAGTCAATGCATCAGTAATAAACCAAGTTTCATAAGCTGATGGCGCAATGTATATCCCTTCTTGCAACAAACCGTGAAAGAACTTCTTAAAAGTCTCATTATCCCCATTTGCAGCGGTTTTGAGATCAACTACGGGAGAAGCATCAAAATGTACAGAGATCATAGAACCAATAGTATTGATAGTAAAGACTACATTATTCGCTTTCAAAACTTTATCAATTCCAGCTGCTAGATAAGCCGTTTTATCAGCTAGACGCTGAAAAATTTCGGTATCTTCATTCAATGTTTGTAACATAGCTAATCCTGCTGCCATTGCCAACGGATTACCAGACAAGGTACCTGCTTGATAAACTGGCCCAAGTGGTGCTAAATAATTCATGATTTCAGCACGAGCAGCAAAAGCACCAACTGGCAAACCGCCACCAATTACTTTCCCAAAACAAACAATATCCGCATTGATATTGAATAATTCTTGAACACCACCTTTCGCCAACCTGAAACCTGTCATTACTTCATCAAAAATAAGTAAGATTCCGTTTTCGGTACACAAAGTTCTTAGACATTCCAAAAATCCTTTAACAGGCGGAATACAACCCATATTTCCCGCAACTGGCTCTACGATTATCGCTGCTATTTCGTTTTTATTGGCTTCGATTAGAGTCTTTACATTTTCTAAGTCATTGTAATTAGCAAGCAGAGTGTCTTTGGCTGTACCCGCAGTAACTCCTGGACTATTTGGCGAACCAAAAGTAATGGCTCCACTCCCCGCTTGAATTAAAAACGAATCCGAATGTCCGTGATAACAACCTGCAAATTTGATGATTTTATCTCTTTTCGTAAATCCACGAGCCAGACGAATAGCGCTCATGCAAGCTTCTGTACCTGAATTAACAAAACGAATTTTATCAATATTCGGCACCATTGCAACTGCCAAAGCTGCAATTTTAGTTTCTAATTCTGTTGGCATTCCGAAAGAAGTTCCCAATTTGGCCTTTTCGATTACCGCTTGAACAACGGGCTCAAAAGCATGACCCAAAATCATTGGTCCCCATGAATTGATATAATCAATCAAACGGTTTCCGTCTTCATCGTATAAATAAGCCCCTTTGGCGCTTTTTACAAAAATAGGAGTTCCGCCTACGGCTTTAAATGCTCTTACTGGAGAGTTCACCCCTCCTGGAATTACTTTTTCTGCATCAGCAAAAAGCTGACTACTTCTTTGATATAACATTATTGAAAAGTTATTTTAGTTTATTCTTAATTGTTGTCCGATCGAAATGGTATTGTCTGGCAGACTATTTTTTCTAATTAAATCATCAATCGAAACATTGTATCTTTTGGAAATAGAATACAAAGTATCCCCTTTTTCTACTTCATGAGTTGAACCATTTCTTGTACTTCTAGTTGATGATGCTACATAGTTTTTTCCTAAAACTTGGGCGTCATACTGATCCAAATTATAAGTTTCGATATACAAAATTAGTTTATTAGGATATCTTGGGTCGGTGGCATAACCTGCAGCGCGAAGTCCTTTGGCCCAAGCCTCATAATCATCTTTTTTCAAATTAAACAAACTAGCGTATCTACTACCACTTGTTAAAAACGTGGCATGATCCTCATAAGAATCTGCAGAATTTCTATATTTTCTAAAACACTCTTGACTTTTGTCATCATCATGATATATTTTCTCTCCCAACCAAGTGTTATGGCACTTGATACCGAAATGATTGTTGGCGTTTTCTGAAAGCTCACTTCTACCTGCCCCAGACTCCAAGATTCCTTGTGCCAAAATGATACTCGCAGGAATACCGTACCGCTTCATATTATTCATAGCAACGCCTTTATATTGCTCTACATAGGAATTAACTACTTCGTTTCTGGAAGCTGTATTGGAACTTGTGTTGGTTTTTCTAACTCTATTGGAGTTTGAAGTCGAAGTCGTCGATTTGGACGAATGACAACTTACAAACGCGGCAAAAGTAAAAAGTAAAATGATTTTCTTAATCATGAATTTCTATTAAAGGTAATTTTTTGTTTTTCAATTTTGTATTCATTCCAGCAACACCTTGCAAACCGCCTGTATGAATAAGCAATATTTTGGCATTTTCTGGAAAATAGTCTTTTTGGATTAAATCTATTATTCCAAAAACCATTTTCCCAGTATAAATTGGATCTAATGGAATCTGAGTTGTTTGATAAAAATCATTTATAAAACGGACTAATTCACTGTTTATTTTGCCATAACCACCAAAATGATAATCGAGAATTAATTCCCAGTTTTGATTTTTTACAAAAGTACGAATTTCATCTTGTAAAAAATCGCCTTTTAAGGCCGGAAAACCCAAAACTTTTTGATGTGGCAAAGCGCTATTGATTAATCCAGATATGGTTCCGCCTGTACCTACTGCGCAACAAATGTAGACGAATTCAGCATCTTCATCGGTTAGAATTTCTTGACAACCTTGAATCGCTAAATCGTTGGTTCCTCCTTCGGGAATTAGGTAAAAGTTCCCCCTTTTTTGTTTTAGGTTCGAAATAAAATCTTGATTTTCTTTGAGCCTATAGTTTTCCCTAGAAACGAATTCAAACTGCATTCCGCATTCTTGAGCGAATTTTAAAGTGGGATTTTCTTGAATTTTACTTGCTAATTCTTCGCCTCGAATGACTCCAATGGTTTTGAAACCTTGCTCTTTTCCTGAAAAAGCAACCGCCGCAATGTGATTGGAATAGGCGCCGCCAAATGTTAATAAGGTAGCTGCATTTTCATCTTTGGCTTGAAGTAGGTTGTATTTTAGTTTTCGGAATTTATTTCCAGAAACAAAAGGATGAATCAAATCTTCGCGTTTTATAGAAACGGAAATATTTTTTGGAAACGCTATTTTTAAGGACTGATTCAACTGGGAAAGTTTTTTTTTTGCAAAGGTATCATCAAAACGCAAAAGACAAAAGCTTTATTGCTCTTTTAAACTGGGTTTGCAAATTATTCTGAAAATATTGTGGTTTAATCGAAATTTGATTGTGGTTTATTTGCGTAAAGGATTGAAGCGGCATCCTTTTTTAGCTGGCTTTTTCTGCCAGCTAAAAAAGATATAGCAGAAAGCCTGACCCGTAGTTTTCACGGAGGGGTGCGCCCAAAAAAAACAACTACCTCTTTAATCGCATATAGTTTAGAAAAACGAATGATTTTCTTTGATTCAAATATTTCAGATTGGCTTCATTGGCGTAGGCTTCTCTTTCAAAACTTATATTTCTATAGGCCAAATAGGAATTTTTATATTGAATGATTCGAATGAGATATTCTAATAGGTACCAGATATAAAAAGGAAAAATCAAAAGTTCTAACTGTTGGCGAATGTGAATTTTTTCATGGTTTACAAAAACTGGATTTAATTTATCCTTTGCATATTTTATAAATACAAACGGATACAGGGTTATTCCCCGAAAACCCTTTGGCGTTAAATATTTTGTAACAACAAAAAACATTAATTATAAAAGTTATAAATTTGTAAAGAAGACCTCTAAATTGAGAACAAAAAGACCACTATGATTGACCAAAGTAATGAAAATAAATTGATTGAAGGAGAAGATTTTTATTATACTCCTGAAGGTTATAAATGTTTTACAGAAAAACACCACCTCAAAAGAGGCTATTGCTGTAAAAGTGGTTGCAGACATTGTCCTTATGGATTTGATAAAAAAACAGGAACCATCAAAAAGAAAAAATAGCGAGAACTAACTCTCCCTAAAACCAAGCTGAATCGGCATGATTTTTGAGCTATTCAACTAAATACCAATCTATTAAAAAATAATTTTAATCTATAAAAATGCTACATCATGAAAACACTTAAACTTTTACCGCTATTATTGGTTTTTATATTGAGTGCCTGCAGTAGTATTCATGTAAATGCTGATTATGATTCAAAAGCAGACTTTAACCAATATAAAACCTATGCCTTTCATAAAAACGGAGTAGATAAAGCACAAATATCAGAATTGGATAAAAGACGAATTCTGCGAGCTATTGATGCCGAATTGACTCGAAAAGGTTTTACTAAAAGCGAAAACCCAGACATGCTTGTCAATATTTTCACTAAAGAAAGAGAACAATTGAACGTAAACCAATTCAACGCTGGATGGGGTTACGGTTGGGGATGGGGATGGAATCCCTTTTTTATGGGAGGAAATACTTTTGTAAGTTCTAATACAGAAGGAACTTTATACATCGACTTGATTGATGCCAAGAAAAAAGAATTGGTTTGGGAAGGTGAAGGTGTTGGCGTTCTAACTGAAAACCGAGCCAAAAAAGAAGAACAAATTAATGCCTTTGTCTCTAAAATTCTGGAACAATTTCCACCTTCTGAAACAAAAAAATAACACTACAAGACACTAATTCCTGATTTATCGTTATTTTTACTATAAATGAGAAACTTAATAACCTAAACCTCTCTACTTGAGAGGTTTTTTTATACTCAAAAATAAATACAAATGGATTTATTCAAAGACATACAAGCTGCCAAACTACAATTAGAAAATGTAGTTCCTACTACTCCATTGACACATAATTTGAATTTATCAGCCGAATTTGGCGCTACCATTTTATTAAAAAGAGAAGATTTACAAATTGTACGTTCCTATAAAATTAGAGGCGCTTATAACAAAATAAGCAGTCTTCCTGAAACTGATAAATCCAAAGAAATTGTTTGTGCCAGTGCCGGAAATCATGCTCAAGGCGTGGCTTACTCCTGCCACTTACTGCAAATAAAAGGCAAAATCTATATGCCGATTACAACACCGAAACAAAAAATCAAACAAGTCCAGTTGTTTGGGAAGTCATTTGTCGAAATTGTATTGATAGGAGATACTTTTGACGATGCTTTTGCCGCTGCCATAGAAGATGCTACAAAAAACGATAAAGTATTTGTTCACCCTTTTGATGATCTTAAAGTGATTGCTGGTCAAGGTACAGTCGGTTTAGAAATACTAGACAGCTGTTCCTTACCAATTGACTATTTATTTGTACCTATTGGTGGTGGCGGATTGTCGGCTGGGGTTTCTACTGTTTTTAAGCAGTTGAGTCCGCAAACGCATATCATAGGAGTAGAACCGTTGGGCGCACCTGCAATGAAAAACTCGATTAAAGCAGGACAAAATATCGTATTGCAAACTATTGACAAATTTGTTGATGGCGCCGCAGTAAAACAAGTAGGACATCACACTTTTGAAATTTGTCAAAAGAATCTAAGCGACATCGTCCTTGTACCTGAAGGAAAAGTGTGTACTACGATTTTACGATTGTATAATGAAGAAGCTATGGTGGTGGAACCTGCTGGAGCTTTGACTATTGCGGCTCTTGATTTTTATAAAAAAGAAATTAAAGGTAAAACCGTGGTTTGCGTAGTGAGCGGTAGTAATAATGATATTGAACGGACTGCCGAAATAAAAGAACGTTCTTTATTGTATGAAGGATTGATGCATTATTTCTTGATTCAGTTTCCGCAACGCCCTGGTGCTTTAAAGGAATTTGTGAATGATATTTTGGGACCAAATGATGATATTACCTATTTTCAATACAACAAGAAAACCAATCGTGAAGTCGGTTCGGTGGTAGTTGGTTTGGAATTAAAAAACAGAAATGATATAGAGGCCGTAAAATCCAACATGACCGCCAAAGGTTTTGCGTACAAATACCTCAACGAATTACCAGAATTATACACACAGTTGATTGGGTAATATTGATTGCTAAGATTTTGGACAATGGAAAAAAGGATCTCAATTAAAAAAAATTTGACATAAATTACACAAATTGCCACAAATTTAAAGACTCTAAAAGTCTAATTCCACAAATTTGTGCCGATGACAAAATAATAATTACTTTTGCAAAATAATAAATACAAACTCATGCCTTTAACAGACATTACCGATATAGAAGACATCAAATTATTAGTCAATACTTTTTACTCTAAAGTTCAAGAAGACGAATTCATTGGTCCTATTTTTAATGAGAAAATAATGAATCGTTGGCCAGACCATTTGGAAAAAATGTACCGTTTTTGGCAAACTATATTATTGGAAGTTCACTCTTATTCTGGCAGCCCTTTCCCTCCTCACAAACATTTGCCCGTTGAGAAAGAACATTTTGATCGTTGGATGGAAATTTTTATCGTAACCGTTGATACACTTTTTGCCGGTCCAATTGCTGATGAAGCTAAATATCGAGCCAAAAATATGGCTGATATGTTTCATTATAAAATTGAGTATTTTAGGAATGAAGGAAGTCGTAATTAATTTCTAAAAACAACTTCAAAATGGAAGATTTAGAAAAAGTAGTAAAATTGAATAAGATTATCCTTTAATCTTTTGATTCAAATCAGATTCTTGTTCCATGGGGTCTCCATTGTACTGCAATTTCCAGCCCATGGTTTGGGTTACAATTAGCAACTTAGACAATTCGGATACAAAACGATTATTCGCATTTTTCTTTAAGGGTGATTTCTCTATTTTCTTGGCAATATTAGCTTTCGCAATTTTCGCAATTTTATTGTAGTCATCACCTGAAAATTCATTGAATCGGCTGGATTCCGTATCGTAATATTTCATATCAATACTAATTTTGATTTCTTCCTTGGGAATACTTACAATATTGACGATTTTATTAATGGAATCTATATCGTATTTGACCAAACTCAAATCAAAAGCTACAGTTACATCAGCATTGACAATCACTAAAGCTTTCTTCTCAAAAGCGATCAAATTTCCTAAATATTTTTTATTGTCTTTATACGTCAATACCTCAGCAAAATGACCTTCGGTAACAACCAATTTACCCACGTTTTTGATTTGTTGTTGGATTAGCGCAGTGTCGTACTCAACTGTTGAAGTATCGTCTTTTTTGGTGAAATATTGGTAGCCAAAAAAAAGCACCAAAGCTACTAAAAGCATCACAGTCCATTTTCTAACTTCGGTAAAAAACGAGAGTTTATTTTTTTCTGCAGGCATCATTAAAATTGAATTTGAGGATATTTGACTGCTAAATTATTGATTTTATTTTGCAATTTGACAGTAAACCTTATATGGCTTTCTGAATTTGGATTAAAAGGTCTATGAGCTAAGCTCTTCTGAATCGTATCGACTGTATCCATGACATCAAAAGCAACTTGAGATATTGTCGTTTCTTTGAAGAGCTGCCAAATATAATCAATCGCTAGAGTACTAGGATGCAACATATCCGACTCATAAAATCGATAATCACGTAATTCATCCATCATAATTTCGTACGATGGGAAATACGTGCATAAAGCGTCATTCTGAATAAAACTATGTATCGCAGTTATCAAATGTGCTTTACTCAAGGTATTCTCTATATAACCATCTTTAATGTGACGAACTGGCGAAACGGTAAAAGTAAATTTTGCTTGTGGATTGATAGACTGAATCAAACAAACCGTATTATCGATTGCCAATTGAATTGCAGCTGTTGAAAGTATTTCTTTCAAAAATTGCTTTTGCGGTACTTTATGACAATTAGCAACTATTTGGTTGGATTCATTGTTGCGATATACCCATGAGGTTCCGTAGGTGATTTGGAAATGTGTTGCTTGGGTTAATTGTTGATTTGTTGCATCAACTAACTGATTTAACAAACTTAAAAATGTTTCCTTATCAGGATTCGAAAGTTCCGAATGCACTTCAAAACAATGCCATAAATCGTTATGAAAAAAAACATCTTTTTCAGTAAAAAATATTTTTTTCACTGCTCTTTCGACCAACTTTTCTATAGAAATAGGATTAAAAACAATTCCGAATGGATTACAATAATTCTGAAACTTATAATAATCTAATTTATTGGCAATATTTACTGCAAAACAAGAACCCAACGACACAATTTCCGAATTATAGTCTATTGGATAATTACTTTTTTGAATCGGTATTCTCAGTCTAAAATCCATCTGTAATTTAGTAATAATAAGTGGTTTTCAAATTATATGAAATACCTTTATGAGGAATACTTACCAAAGATGTTTTCTCAACAGGATAATTTCCTGCATCATATTTAAAAGTGTTTTTATAAAAACTCGCTGAAGAAATAATTTGATTGTCTTTTTCAATTGTAGTCTCTACCGTACTTATTATATAATTATTGGTCGAAATAACTCCTTCTTGATCTAATAATTTTTCATATCCGAGTATATAATGAAGTGGGTTTTTATTAAAATCATAATCATAATTCACATTGTATTTAGAAATAATACTTGGAGCAACATCATCTAAAATACGTTCTTCTCTAATCATATTACCCTCTTTAAAATACAAAACCCCATGATGAATTTTAATTTCTAGATTCAAAATACTGATATCAAATTTCTCATATGAAACAGTTCCATCTGTATTGTGGGTGTATCTAATTACATAATCCCCTATTGATTTCACCGTCTTTAAATTTCCATCATCATAGGTATAACTCACTGTTGCTTTTACACTATTAGATTTATTTGTTGTTACTATTTCTGTGATAAAAGCAGATGTATAAGTGAATTTCTTTATAGTAAAATCATCTTCAATACTTAATAGTTGCGATCCACTGTATAAAAAAGTAGACGTTTTAACGTTTCCCCCTTCAGTAGTTTCTACAACATTTTTTAAATACTTTACTTCATCATCTTGACCATTAGTACAAGAAAAAAGAAGCAAAGAAGCAACTGATAAGAACCAATATATATATATTCTTTTTGGCATCAACTGATATTAAAATTTAAGCTATGAATTTGGCAACCTTATAATTACCTTATAAAAACAAAAGCCAAAGATATAAAAAAACTATAGCTTTGGCTTTTATTTTTTTCTTCTATTTCACAAAATCAATTGCTTTAATCAATGCTTCTTGGATACCCGCTGGATTTTTACCCCCTGCAGTAGCAAAGAACGGTTGTCCTCCACCTCCACCTTGGATGAATTTACCCAATTCACGAACTACTTGTCCTGCGTTTAATCCTTTTTCGGCAACCAATTCTTTCGAAATATAGCACGTCAGCATTGGTTTTCCTTCTTCGGCTGTAGCCAAAACTAAAAATACGTTCGTTCCTAATGTTCCTAATTCATACGCCAAATCTTTTGCTCCTTCTGAATTCAAATCAACTTGTTTTGCTAGAAATCGAATACCGTTGATTTCTTGTATCTCTAGTGCCAATTCGGTTTTCATATTTTTGGCTTTGTCTTTCAACAGGGCTTCCAATTGTTTTTTCAGCTTAGCATTCTCGTCTTGAAGCGCTACAACTGCCTTAATAGTATCTTGAGGGTTCTTTAAAGTTGATTTAATTTCGCTCAACAAACTTTCTTGGGATGCATAGTGTTTTTTCACTGCATCACTAGTAATGGCTTCAATACGACGGATTCCTGCCGCAACAGCTCCTTCAGAAACTATTTTGAAATGCCAAATTTCAGCAGTATTGCTCACGTGGATTCCACCGCACAATTCCATACTATTTCCAAATTTTATCGCACGTACATTATCCCCATATTTTTCTCCAAACAAAGCCATTGCACCTTCATCCAACGCTTGTTGAATTGGAATATTTCTTCTTTCGATCAATGGTAATTGCTCTTGGATTCTTGTATTTACAAAATCCTCTACTTGTTGCAATTCTTCATCTGTTACTTTTGAAAAGTGAGAGAAGTCAAAACGCAAGTTGTTTGGGTTTACCAAAGATCCTTTTTGTTCCACATGCGTTCCTAAGATAGCACGCAAAGCTTCGTGCATTAAGTGTGTCGCCGAGTGATTTTTGGAAGACAACACTCTTAAATCAGTGTTTACTTTGGCAACAAAGCTGGCATTTACGTTTTCTGGTAATTGCTTTGCAAAATGCAAAATTAAGTTATTTTCTTTTTTGGTATCGATGATTTCAATTGTCTCGTTTGCCGAAATCAATGTTCCTTTATCGCCCACTTGACCTCCTCCTTCTGGGTAGAAAGGTGTTGCATCTAGAACGATTTGGTACAAAACACCATCTTTTTTAGAATCTACTTTTCGAATACGAGTGATTTTTACTTCGTTTTCTACTTGATCATAACCAACAAAAGATTCTGTATTTCCTTCGACTAGAATTTTCCAGTCATCAGTAGAAACTTCAGAGGCAGCGCGAGAACGTGATTTTTGTTCTTGCATGGCTTTATCAAAACCAGCTTCGTCCAAACTAAATCCTCTTTCTCTAAGAATCAAAGCAGTTAAATCAATGGGAAAACCGAAAGTATCGTATAATTCGAATGCTTTTTTTCCTGCTACTTCTTTTCCTTTCGTTTCCAAAATTACTTTGTCTAGCAATTGCAATCCTTGGTCAAGTGTTCTCAAGAAAGAAGCTTCTTCCTCACGAATTACATTGGTAACCAAAGATTGTTGTTTTTTGATTTCCGGAAAAAATTCTCCCATTTGGTCTGCCAAAACAGCAACTAACTCAAAGATAAAAGGCTCTTTGGTATCCAAGAATGTAAATCCGTAACGAATGGCACGACGCAAAATTCTACGAATAACATATCCTGCCCCTGTGTTTGACGGCAATTGTCCGTCGGCAATAGCGAAGGCTACGGCACGCACGTGATCCACTATTACACGAATAGCGATATTGGTTTTATTCTGCTCTTCAGAAACGTTTTTGATTTCGTTTGAAGTGTATTTTAATCCTGTAATTCCTTCTACTTTAGCAATAAGCGGTGTAAATACATCGGTATCATAGTTAGAAGTGACACCTTGCATCGACATACATAAACGCTCAAATCCCATTCCTGTATCTACATGTTGTGCTGGTAATTTTTCTAAGGAACCATCCGCTTTACGGTTGAATTCCATAAATACATTGTTCCAAATCTCTACTACTTGTGGATGATCAGCATTGACAAGGCTACGTCCTGAAACAGCAGCTCTTTCTTCATCCGTACGCAAATCAACGTGGATTTCAGAACAAGGACCACAAGGACCTTGATCTCCCATTTCCCAGAAATTGTCTTTTTTATTTCCAAGGATAATTCGATCTTCGGGAACAAATTGTTTCCAAATATCAAATGCATCTTGGTCAAAAGGGACGTTCTCTGCTTCGTTACCTTCAAAAATAGAAACATACAAACGGTCTTTTTCTAATTTCAACACCTCTGTCAAGAATTCCCAAGCCCAAGGCAAAGCTTCTTTTTTGAAATAATCACCAAAAGACCAGTTTCCTAACATTTCGAACATGGTATGATGGTAGGTATCAAAACCTACATCCTCTAAGTCATTGTGTTTTCCTGAAACACGAAGACACTTTTGCGTATCAGTAATACGATTACTCTTTGGAGTGGCATTTCCTAAGAAGTATTCTTTAAACTGCGCCATTCCTGAGTTGTTGAACATCAAGGTTGGGTCGTCTTTTAGAACTATAGGTGCTGAAGGAACAATTAAGTGCCCTTTGCTTTCAAAGAATTGTAAATATGCTTTGCGAATGTCTTGTGATTTCATTTTTATTTTTTATTCTGTTAATCGGATAATCGTTTATGTGGTTAATCGTTTAGTATAAAATACAAATAACCAAATAAGCGAATAACCATATCATCTATTTTTTCATGCCCCAGATGGTAGTGGAAAGCTTCGAGAATGGGGACTCTATTTTTTTCTTGAAGCGGCAGAGCTTGTCCCGAAGCGTCGGGAGAAGCTCCTGTGGATTCTATAGAAAAAAAGAGTACCTATCGAGAACTTGCAACGAACAGCTGGATAAGGCCCTAATTATTTTTTATTCCAAAAAAAGCAGTGTTACGAATGAAACATTTATTAAATTTGTTCGACTAACCTTTTTGGACGTGCAAAAATAGGGTATTTTAAAATATGGCGAAAGTAAAATATTATTACGATTCTGAAAATCTAGCTTATCGGAAGATTAAAACTAAAAAAAGACACAAATTTGCGTATTTGGTGTTATTTTTAGTTGCTTCCTCCTTGTTTGGTTTTTTGTGTTTTGTGGCTTTATTAAATACGCCTTATTTTGACACTCCAAAAGACCGACTCTTGATGCGTCAAATTGAAAATTTAAAACTTAATTACGAAGTTTTGAATAAACGCATTGAGGAACTCACAATTGTAACTTCAACAATTGAAGACCGAGACAATAATTTGTACCGCACTTATTTCAATATTTCCCCTATTCCCACCGAAGAACGTAAATCTGGTTTTAGTGACCCAAATCGTTATGCGGAATTGCAAGGCTATGACAATACAAAACTGGTCTTGAACACTACAAAAAAGGTAGATATTTTATCTAACGAATTAGTGATTCAATCCAAATCCTTAGATGCGATTTTGAAATTAGCAAAAGAAAAAAACAAACTCTTGTCAGCCATTCCTGCCATTCAGCCAGTACGAAATGAGAATTTAAAAAGAATGGCATCAGGTTTTGGATACCGTACCGACCCTTTTACCAAAGCGCGAAAAATGCATGAAGGCATGGACTTCACTGCTCAAACAGGGACTCCAATTTACGCCACAGGGGATGGCGTGGTAGCTCAAGCAGATGCGAATGCTTCAGGTTATGGAAACCATGTGGTGATTAGGCACGGTTATGGATACGAGACATTGTATGCGCACATGAGTAAATACAACTGCCGTCCTGGACAACGGATTAAAAGAGGAGATGTAATAGGTTTTGTAGGTAGTACGGGACGATCAGAAGCACCACACCTACATTATGAAGTGCATAAGGATAGTAAAGTCGTGAATCCCTTGAATTTTTATTACGGCAATATTTCAGCAGTGGAATATGTGGCAATATCGAAGATTGCAAATCAAGAGAATCAGTCGCTTGATTAACGATTGTCGATTAACGTCCCGACGCTTCGGGATTGATTGCTGATGTTAAGTAAAAATGAAGATTGATTTTTGAACAAAATAATTATTAAATACTGAATATGCACATAGAGCTTTCTAAAGATAAAAGATATTACAGCATTGGTGAAATAGCCAAGGCTTTTAATGTGAATGCATCGCTGATCCGATTTTGGGATAGTGAATTTGATATTTTGAAACCTAAGAAAAATGCCAAAGGAAATCGCATGTTTACGCCCGAGGATGTAACCAACTTGCAATTAATTTATCATTTGGTAAAAGAAAGAGGTTTTACACTAGAAGGAGCCAAAACGCATTTGAAGGAAGGTCAAAAGAAAACCTTAGACAAATTTGATATTATTCGAAAACTAGAAACAATTAAAGTACAGTTGACGAATATTAAGAATGAGTTATAAGTTAGGAGTTAAAGGTTATGAGTTAAAAATAAAATATAAATAATAAACATTAAATTAAACACAAACATGGATTTTAAAAAATTTTTACCTTGGATAATTGTTGCTGTAGTTATTTTCGCAGGATATAGTTGGATTAAAGGAATCAATAATACTGCGGTGACCCTGGGTCAGGATGTAGAACAATCTTGGGGTGATGTACAAACGGCTTACCAGAGACGAAATGACTTGATTGGAAATTTAGTAAACACCGTTAAAGGTGCGGCTGATTTTGAAAAAAGCACTTTGACGGCTGTTATTGAGGCTCGTGCAAAAGCAACTCAAACGACTATTGACCCTTCTAACATTACTACTGAACAGTTAGCTGCTTTCAACCAAGCACAAAGTGGAGTAAGTAGTTCTTTATCTCGATTATTAGTGACTGTGGAGAGATATCCTGAATTGAAAGCAAATCAAAATTTCTTAAAATTACAAGATGAATTAGCTAGTACAGAAAACCAAATCTTGACAGCTCGTACTCGTTTTAACGAAGCAGTAAAACCATACAACACACATATCAAAACGTTCCCGAATACATTGTTTGCAGGAATGTTTGGATTCCAAGAAAAAGCATATTTCAACGCTGTACAAGGCGCAGATAAACCCGTAGAAGTAAAATTCTAATAAAAACACAATATAAAGCAAATTTCACAAATTGTTACAAAATAAAACTGGTAACGATTTGTGAAATTTTTATTTTATAAAAAACAAACTCATGTCAAAAGTAGAAGATTTTTTAACCTCAGATGAAGAACGATCCATTGTAGAAGCGATCCAAACAGCAGAACTGAATACCTCGGGTGAGGTTCGGGTGCATATTGAGAACACAACTGAATTAGATCATTACGATCGTGCTTTGGAAGTTTTTCACCAACTCGGAATGGATCAAACCCAATTGAAAAATGGCGTATTAATTTACCTTGCAGTGGGAGACAAAAATTTTGTGATTCTAGGGGACGAAGGAATTAACAACATCGTTCCTGATGGATTTTGGGACAAAACTAAAGACTTGATGCTGGCACAATTCAAAAAAAACGATTTCAAACAAGGGTTGATTGACGGTATTTTGAGTGCAGGTGAGGAATTAAAAAAACATTTTCCTTGGGCTTCAGATGACACTAACGAATTATCTAACGAAATATCCAAAGGAGAATGAGAATAAGTCAAAAGACAAATATCAAAAATCAACTTTTAAAAATTAAAAATCAATTGGCAAAAAAAGATTGGAATCTAGTTATAGCACTCCTTTTTTTACTAAACAGTAGTTTTCTGTTTGCGCAATATGACATTCCTGAAATTCCGAAAATGCAAACTTCGGTTTACGACTACGCCAATGTATTGAGCAGTACCGAGAAAGCACAACTGGAAGAAAAGCTCGTTCACTATGCTGATAGCACTACGACCCAAATCGTAATCATTACCATTGAAAGTTTAAAAGGGGAAGACATTGGAATTCTAACTCCAAAATGGGCACAACAATGGGGAATTGGAGGAACCAAAAAAGACGATAACGGAGTTTTGATTTTATTGGCTAAAGCCGAAAGAAAAATATGGATTGCACCAGGTTACGGACTTGAGGACCGATTGACGGCGGGAATCGGTGGAGAAATCACTCGTAACATTATCATTCCTGAATTCAAAGCAGGCAGTTATTTCAATGGACTTGACAAAGGTACGGATGCTATTATAGATGTTTTCAAAGGCAAATACAAAGGACAACGAAAACAAGCTGAAAGCAAAGACTTCCCCATACTTCCATTTATCATCATCATCGTATTCATTATCATACTAGCTTCCAAAAACAAAGGTGGCGGCAGTGGTGGCGGCAACTCTGGTAATAGAAGCGGAGGCCCCAGCCTACTCGATGTCATCCTACTAAGTAGTCTAGGTCGTGGCAGCGGAGGCTTCGGTGGTGGATCTTCTGGTGGTGGATTCGGCGGAGGCGGAGGCTTCGGTGGTGGATTTGGCGGTGGAGGATTCTCAGGTGGTGGTTCTGGAGGAAGCTGGTAGGTTTGACTCTACAACATCTAACTATAAACTCAATCCTAAAAAACAGATTTAAAAACTCAAAAAAAGGGTGAAAAAAAAACAGGCAATCAAGCCTGTTTTTTTATACCCTTTCATAAAATAATTAATCGTCTCTATTTCTTTTCCTACCTCCTGAATTTCTATTACCATCTAAACTCGGTGGTTTCATACCTCCAAAATTCTTTATTTTATAAATCAATGAAAACATGGCGTATCGCTTCAAAACTGTATTTTCTTCATCACGTATTGAGGTATCTGTAATTGAACGTGTGTATCCTTGATTTTGATTCAAAAGATCGAAGACTTTCATTCTTGCAGTTAACATTTTATCTAGGAAGGTGTAACCCAAACTCATATTCCATAATTTGTAGTCATTACGATAACCATTTCCTGAATTGGAATTATAGCTGTATCCAAAATCATTACTCAAAACCCATTTTTCTCCAAAGTAATTAGTAGTTCTTAGATTTAATTTATGAACTACATTAGCACGAGCATCAATAGAATAATTTTTATACTTAGACTCTACATAATTAAAACTATATGAAGGAGCAACAGTAAATAAATCTCCATAATTAAAAGAAGAATAAACTCTTGGGCTAAAAGACAATATCTTTGCGTCATAAAACACATTATTTACAAATCCTTTGTCAAAAGAATAATCTGTTTTAAAACCTACACCGTATCGAAACGTATTTCCGTTTTTCTTGATGTAATTATTCCAGCTAGCACCCAAACTTGTTTTATAAATATCATTAATATTAATAAATGTAGTAGAACTTGTTCCGTCATCAGCATACACTCGAGCCGAAATTATATCGCTATCAATTATATCAGCTTTCATATAAACATAATATCCAGAGCGTTTTTTCATATTATAATTTCTAAAATTGAAACTAAAACTATGTTTCTTTATAGGATCTAAATCTGGATTTCCTATAACTGTATTTACTGTGCTACTAATATCTAACACCGGTAGCAATTGATACGCAGTTGGCAAATTGACCCTATAATCGTATTTCAATTGGGCGTAGTTTGATCTATCAACCTTATATTTGAACTGAGTATGCCATTCTGGTATAAAATAATTTGATTTTAAGTCCGTATTATTACCCCGGTAAAAAGATGAGTTATCATATTGTACCATTGCAGTACTATTTCTCACATTGAATGAAAATACTTTATCATCATAATAAAAGCCCATTTTTGGGGCAATTGTCCTTTGATTGGAAGCTATATAACTCGATTGCGAATCGTTAAAAATAGAATAAGCTACCGCGGTACTATCGTAATTAAAAGTTTTTTCGTCTGTAATTCTCTTATCCCATTTATAATCCGCCCCTACTCTCATTCTTACCACTTTAGATATAGGCTCTGTAAACTCTACTTGCGCATAATAATAATCTCGTTGAATTGTATTATCATTCAATTGATTTCGCAATTTAGTTATCCCACTAGTAAATGACTTTATAGAGTTGTTATTAAAACCCAAAAGATCATTTTTGGAATTATTATTGGTTAATGAAAAGTTTAAATTTCGAGATCTTTTTATAAAATTCTTATTGACTGTAATTTCATTATCAAAACTGAGCTGGTCTGTCTTACGAGAGGATGTACCTATGTTCTCATTCAACAAATCACCTGCCTCATTACTCGAAATACTTGATGAAGATCCGTTATTTTCATAAGTTGATTTACGCAACCTTGGCTCCACTACAATCTGTGTTGTTTTTGAAGGACTATATTCTAATTCAAAATTTAATTTATTATTTGTATTTTCTGTTTTAGCATCAGAATCAGATATTGTCGTAATATTCCCTGTGGGCAAGAAACGAGTTTGTGTAGATTTTTTAGCATTGTTATTTACACTATTATTAAAGGAGTAATCACCTGTGGTTTCCAATTGATCAGACCATTCATTAAAGTAATTCAATCCTGCTAAATTAGTCGTGGTTATCCCTTTTCTAGAAATCGTAGCTCCTACATCACCATTGGATTTCCCTTTATCATCACCAAATGCCTCATCAATGGAGAAACCAGACAAGTTGATATTGTTTGTCGCACCTACCGCACTAATTCGTTGCTTGTTGTCAAATTGATTAACCAAAAAGCTACCTTCAAACCGATCATCAGTTCCGTACCCCCCAAGAAATTTCCCAAAATACCCTTTATTTTTCTTTTCGTCAATAGTCAAATTCACACTCAAAAAATCAGATGCTGCATCATCACCAGCCAACTCTTCTTTCTTTGTCTTAAAATCCGAAACTTGAATTTTATTGATAATATCAGCTGGTAAATTTTGTAAAGCTACCGCTCCATCTTTTCCGAAAAAGGCTTTCCCATTTACCAAAATCTGACTTACTTCCTTACCATTAACTGTAATTTTACCTTCATCATCAATCACAAAGCCAGGCAATTCTTTCAACACAGCATCAACATTATCATCGGGACGCACCTTGAATGACGCGGCATTATATTCCAAAGTATCTTGTTTAATCTTTATTGGAGGTGCTGCCGTTGTAATAACCACATCTTTCAATATATTTTCAGTACTGAATAAATATATAGTTCCTAAATCCTTACTCTCCGTAATTCCCGCTAATTCATCTCGGTAATTTTCATGCCCTACATATGATACATTCAAAAAAGCCGTGTTTTCATATTTTTTTAATCTAAGTTTAAATCTCCCTGAATTATCAGTTGTCGTAGCACCTAATTTCAAGGAATCTTTTACAACAGAAAAGTAAACATTGGCAGCTTCAAGAGGCTGTTGGGTATTGATATCCAGTACTTGTCCCTGAATAAAATAGCTTTCCTGAGCATATGTAAAAAATGAAATAAATAAGAAGAGTACTGAAAAATGGCTTTTAAACATGATTTTTGGTTATATAAATAGAAGACTATGACTTTAAAAAACGCCAAAGGTTTAATTAAATTGTAAAAAATTTAAATCACAAAAAAAACCCTCAAAAAACTTTTGCTTCTTGAGGGTAATTTCAAAATAATTATTCCTATTTCTCTCTGATATAAATATCAATTGGCACACCAGAAAAATCCCAGTTGTCTCTAATTTTATTTTCAAGGTAACGTTTATAAGGCTCTTTTACATACTGAGGCAAGTTGGCAAAAAACACAAACTGAGGTGTTTTCGTTGGCAATTGCATACAATACTTAATTTTCACATACTTTCCTTTAGTTGCTGGCGGAGGATAAGCCTCAATTACCTTCAACATAAATTCATTGAATTTTGAAGTCGGAATACGTTGCTGTCTACTTTCAAATACTTTTACAGTCGCTTCCAAAGCTTTCAATAAACGTTGTTTTGTCAATGCCGAAACAAAAAGAATTGGCACATCTGTAAATGGCATCAATTGCTCTCTAATTTGCTCTTCGTAATCACGGGTAGTCATAGTCTCTTTTTCGACCAAATCCCATTTGTTTACCAAAATCACCACTCCTTTACGGTTTTTCTCAGCCAACCAAAAAATACTTTGGTCTTGCCCTTCAAACCCACGAGTCGCATCAATAATCAAAATACAAATATCGGCATGCTCAATCGCACGTACTGAACGCATCACCGAGTAAAACTCCAAATCTTCTTTCACCTTAGCCTTACGACGAATTCCCGCCGTATCTACCAAGTTAAATTCAAATCCAAAACGGTCAAATTTAGTATCAATTGCATCACGAGTTGTTCCTGCAATATCAGTAACAATATATCTTTCTTTACCAATCAATGCATTGATAAAACTTGATTTCCCAGCATTTGGACGTCCTACAACTGCAAAACGTGGCAAATCAGAAGTTTCTTCAACCTCTGGTTTCTCCGGAAAAGCTTTAATCAAAGCATCCAATAAATCTCCTGTTCCACTACCTGAGATACTTGCAAATGTGTAATATTCACCCAATCCAAGGTTATAAAACTCAATCGCATCTTTCTCACGCATGGCATTATCAACCTTATTAACGGCCAAAATTACAGGTTTTTTCACCTTACGCAACAACTTCGCCACAGTATCATCCATCGGCGTAATTCCTTCCTCAACATCAACTACAAAGATGATCACATCTGCTTCGTCAATAGCTAATTCTACTTGCTTGCGAATCTCTCCTTCAAACACGTCATCAGATCCACGCACATATCCACCTGTATCAATCACAGAAAACTCTTTTCCGTTCCACTCGCTTTTACCATAGTTTCTATCACGGGTAACCCCCGAAACTGAATCTACAATAGCTTCTCTTCTTTGTATCAGCCTATTAAAAAGGGTTGATTTCCCTACATTAGGTCTTCCTACTATCGCAACAATGTTATTCATAATCTATTTTTCAATTATTCGGCAAAGGTAGTGTTTAAAACCTTGAGTTTCATTTTTTTTGATATATTAGCATTTTCAACCAAAACCCAA
The DNA here is from genome assembly GCF_040703125.1 of Flavobacterium ovatum. Classification (NCBI taxonomy): domain Bacteria; kingdom Pseudomonadati; phylum Bacteroidota; class Flavobacteriia; order Flavobacteriales; family Flavobacteriaceae; genus Flavobacterium; species Flavobacterium ovatum. The sequence goes on along the minus strand of NZ_CP160035.1, from coordinate 1,737,391 downwards.
CCAATATATGGAAGTCGATAAGGAAGTTAGACTCTTGTTACGTTTTTACAACGACCTACCACAAAAAGCAACGGACTTAGAACAAAAGTTCAAAGATTTCGGTAAAATCAAAAACGAAAACTACTTTGTAAAAACGAGTAAAAACCATGCTTGGCTACACATCATCGGACCTAAAAAAAGGTATTACTCCCCACATTTACATCTCGAATTCGAAAGCACATCCGAAAACGAAACCCATATTCGCGGTCTTTATGGCCCCGACCAAATGCTGTGGACTTTCTTTATGTTCCTTCACTTTATGATTGCGGGGGTTTTTCTCGTTTTCTGTGGCATACTGTATTCCAATTATATCTTAAAAAACTCCCTAACCTTAGACTTTATCGTTTTAGGACTTATGGTGTTTTGCTGGTTTCTACTGTATTTCATCGCTCGCCAAATCAGACATAACGGCAACGACCAAATGAAAGAACTCGAAAAATTATACCAAGACATTATTGCATCTTAATAATTAGAAGCCAATCCAGCTCTCCATTACAACTCCTCGCTCAAAAAGGAGTTGTTGCAATGCGCTTGCAGGAGCTTCCTCCGGTCGCTCTGCAACCCCAGCAACAACAACCTTTTTTCACTGCGGGGCTTCCATTTCGATCTGGGCTAAAAAAAAAATCAGCATTCGAAATAAATTCCAATACTGATTTTAAATTTTTATTTAATCAAGATACGAACGGGTCGTGTCCCTACGCCTATACATTCTTTTATTATTGATTATATCCGAAACGCTTCAACATATTAGCGTTGCTTCTCCAGTTTTTATTTACCTTCACATACAATTCGATGTGAATTTGTTTTCCAAAGAATTTCTCCAAATCCTCACGAGACTCCACTCCTACTTTTTTCAAAGCAGCACCTTTATGACCAATGATGATACCTTTTTGTGTATCACGCTCCACCATAATCAGCGAACGGATTTTGATAATGTTTTCTGTTTCTACAAATTCCTCTGTAACAATTTCTACTGCATACGGAATCTCTTTACTGTAGTTCAATAAGATTTTCTCACGAATGGTTTCATTTACAAAGAAACGTTCCGGCTTATCTGTCAATTGATCTTTTGGATAATACGCTGGTGATTCCGGCAATAATTCCAAAATACGTCCAAAAACCTCAGGAACATTAAAATTCTTCAAAGCAGAAATTGGATAAATTTCGGCATTTGGTACTTTCTCCGTCCAAAAAGCTACTTGTCCTTCTAATTGCTCTTGGTTTGAATTGTCAATTTTATTCAACAACAACAATACAGGAATTTTTGAATGGATAATTTTATTAAAAAAAGCTTCATCTTTCAAATCTTGCTCTCCAATCTCAACCATATAAATCAAGATATCAGCATCTTCAAAAGCCGATTTCACAAAATTCATCATCGATGCCTGCATTTCGTAAGCGGGTTTGATAATCCCAGGAGTATCCGAAAGTATTAATTGAAAGTCTTCTCCGTTTACAATTCCTAGAATTCTATGTCGTGTTGTTTGTGCTTTTGAGGTAATAATAGACAATCTTTCCCCAACAAACGCATTCATTAGCGTTGACTTCCCTACATTAGGATTCCCTATAATATTTACAAAACCTGCCTTGTGTGCCATTTCCTTATTTTTTTAATGCTGCAAAGGTAGTCATATCAAGTCAATAGATAAAATAAAACATTTTTTAAAATTCTGTGTTGTAAATCTAGAATTTATATGTATCTTTGCACCCGAAACAACGAGGAAATACATTAGCAACCTCACTGATTCACATCCCTTAAGAGGAAATAAGTTCTGAAAACATTTTGTGCAATACTAATAAACAAAGCTAGCCTAGCACTGTTTTAAAAAACACAAGTTTATAATATATCGCGGGATAGAGCAGTAGGCAGCTCGTCGGGCTCATAACCCGAAGGTCACTGGTTCGAGTCCAGTTCCCGCTACTAAGTTTATTAAATTTACCGTATATCGCGGGATAGAGCAGTAGGCAGCTCGTCGGGCTCATAACCCGAAGGTCACTGGTTCGAGTCCAGTTCCCGCTACTAAGAAAGCTTCATAGAAATATGAAGCTTTTTTTATGCTCTAAAATCACCACTGATTAACCCTCGATAACTTTTAAGATCATTTTAATACTCCTCGCTTCAAAATAGGATGTTTTACAAATAGTAAAAAAAATTTAATATACTTCTAAACTTTTAAAGCTATTAAACTAAATCTTAAAACAAACAGTAGAATAGATCCACATCTTACTACTAGTTGATAAAAATAATGATAAGTTGTTAAAATCTCTATATACTTGAAATCGACAAAAACAACTCCTTACAAAATCGACAAAACACACTAAGCTATTTCCTTATTGATAGCTAAGCAGTAAGAACCAAAAGTTAAAACAACACCTGAATCCCAGACAAAATATTCTCCTGTTTTTGAAATAAAAAAAGTTTTATTCTTTGACTTAGGTCAAACAATTTGATACGTAACTATTCTAGATTTGTAAAAAAAATAAAAAATGACAGCTATAGCGACAAGACCATTGGCCAGTTTAAATTACACAAGTATAGAACGTGTAAATAAAGCATTAAAGCATCTTCAAAACGGAAAAGGAATTATCTTACTAGACGATAAAGACAGAGAGAATGAAGGAGATTTAATTTTTTCAGCGCATACTATGTCAGTAGCCAATATGGCATTGATGATTAGAGAGTGTAGTGGTATTGTTTGTCTTTGTTTAAGTAACGAAAAAGCGGACATACTTCAACTGCCTTATATGGTAAAGGAAAATACGAGTACTTTTCAAACACCCTTCACCATTTCAATAGAGGCAAAAGAAGGAATAACTACTGGTGTTTCAGCTTCTGATAGATTAAAAACGATTCAAACGGCTTGCAATATAAACGCAGTGAGTACTGATATATCAAGGCCAGGACATATTTTTCCATTAAGAGGTAAAGATAATGGAGTACTTGAGCGAAAAGGACATACTGAAGGTAGTATCGATTTAATGAAATTAGCCGATTTACACCCAGAAGCGGTACTTTGTGAATTGATGAATCCCGACGGAACCATGGCTCAAATTAATACTATTATAGAATTTGCCGAAGAACATGATTTGATTGTATTAACCATAGAAGATATCGTTCAATATCGTAAATTTGTCAGAGATTATAAATAAATGAACGATACCCACAGCCTTACTACTTTTCTCAAAAAACAAGTTGATTTTACAGAAGAAGATTTACAAATCATACTTCCCTATTTTAAAATTATTGAAACAAAAAAGAAAGAAATTCTACTTTCTCAAGGACAAATAAGCAAATACAGTTATTTTGTCAACAAAGGCTGCCTAAGAATTTTTTTTATAAATGGTGAAGAAAAAGACATTACAAGATACATTGCTTTTGAAAATCAATTTGCTACTGCTCTGGTCAGTTTTATAACAAAGGAACCCGCAGAAGAAAACATTCAAGCCATCGAAAATTGTGAACTTTTAAGCATCAGTCACGAGGATTTTAGACAACTTTTATTAGAGGTCCCAAAATGGAAGGATTTTTACAACATTTATTTAGAAAAAGCATATGTAAACAATCTAAAGCGATTAATGTCCTTTACAGCACTTGATGCAAAAGAGAGATACAGCCAATTATTCCAGATAAATCCAAATATTGTTAGAAGACTACCAAATAAAATTGTTGCTTCCTATTTAAATATTTCTCAAGAAACATTGAGCAGAGTAAAATCTAAAGTTTTGAAATAATATTTTATTAAAAAGACAAGCACTATCTCATAAACTGTGTAAGTTTTACAATCTGAGGTTATTTATTGACCTGTTGCTGTTTCCTTTTGAGAGTATCTCTTTTTCTAACTACTTTTTCCCAGCGCATATTCTTCAAAATGCAATCTAGAATAAGTTACAAAACAAAATTAATAACAGCATTTAGTACAGGAGAGCTTAAACAGCAATTAAAGCAACCAAGATAGAATGTTTATTATTATTTACATATTCGCTATTATTGTTCATATTAATGAACAACAATAGAAATGAGCGCAAAAAAACAAATCTTATTCCCCATTCACCAACGCCCTTTAGAGCAAATGGGGGATAATATAAAATTGGCTCGAAAAAAAAAACTCCAAGACCTAGACCTATTATAATCATCAAAACATATAATCTGTCTCCATCCAAAACCGACATCTTCGTTTATCTCCATTAGCAAGAAATACAGAAGCCAAAATTAATAGGTCTCTTATCTGCACAACAGGCCAAACGAAAAAAGTTTTCAATTTTAAACACGATAAAAACTGCTTCAAAACAAAACAAAAATTTCTTACAGTAAAAAATAATCAAAATAGTATGGTATATTAGTTGAAATTTTTTTAAAATAGTTAGCATAAGTCTCAGATTGCTGTAAAGCGAATAGTCTGCCACTTCTCTCTATAATTTTGAATAATTAATCTATAGAAATCGCTAATAAAAATACTAATTTAAAAAAATATAACTAAAACTAATTTTTATGATTAAAAAGACCGCAATGTTAAAGGTAGTTACACTTTTAATAACAATTAGCTTCGGAAATTGTGCCATAGCATAAAAAGACAAAACCCCATGGACTAATTTATTTGATGGTAAAACATTAAAGGGATGGCACCAATTAGGAGGGGAAGCAAAGTATTCGGCAAGAAGTGGAACTATAGTAGGTAGCACAGTTCTTAATTCACCAAATTCCTTCTTAACGACTGATAAAATGTATGGCGATTTTATTTTAGAACTAGATTTTAAAGTTGACCCTAGTATGAATTCGGGAATTCAAATACGTAGCAATAGCTTTCCAAATTATAGAGATGGCCGAGTACATGGCTATCAAGTAGAAATTGATCCTTCTGCACGTGCATTTAGTGGTGGTATTTATGATGAGGCGAGACGTGGCTGGTTGAATAGTATGGATAAAAACCCAACTGCACAAAATGCTTTTAAGCAAAATGATTGGAACCATTATCGCATTGAAGCCATTGGTGATACGATAAAAACTTGGGTGAATGGTGTTGCAGCAGCACATTTGGTAGATGAAAAAACAGCTAAAGGTTTTATTTGTTTACAAGTACATAGCAGTAAAAAAGAAGGAACAGAAATTATTTGGAAAAACATTAAAATCATTTCTAACAATGTAACTAAATATTCTCAAAAATCATCTGTAAAACCAATCATCACTAAAAATCAATTGACGATTGATGAGAATAAAAATGAATGGCATCTTTTATGGGATGGTGAAACGACTAATGGTTGGCGAGGTGCTAAATTAGAAATATTTCCAAACAAAGGATGGAAAATTGAAAATGGTGTATTAAGTGTTTTGTCTTCTGGAGGAGCTGAATCTAACGCAGGCGGAGATATTGTAACTACTAAAGATTATGGTGATTTTGAATTGTCAGTTGATTTCAAGTTAACACCTGGTGCGAATAGCGGAATTAAATATTATGTAGATACAAACATCAATAAAGGAGAAGGGTCATCTATTGGACTAGAATATCAAGTTTTAGATGATGCTTTACATCCTGATGCGAAATTAGGAAACAAGGAAGGAAGTAGAACCGTTAGTTCTTTATACGACTTGATTAAAGCGGATGTCAACAAACCAATCAACGCAATTGGGGAATGGAATACTGCTTATATTATTTCCAAAAACAATCATGTAGAACATTGGTTAAATGGAGTAAAAGTATTAGAATACGAAAGAAAGAGTCCTGCTTATAGGAAATTAGTTTCTGAAAGTAAATATGCCAAATGGCCAAATTTTGGAGAATTAGACAAAGGCCAAATTTTATTGCAAGACCATGGGGATTTGGTTTCTTTCAAAAATGTAAAAATACGTCCTATTAAATAACTAACAGTAAACAAGATCATGTCAAATAGAAGAGATTTTTTAAAAAAAGCAGCAATTGGTACCGTAGGAGTGGCATTAGGAACAGCATCGGTTAGCACGAATGCAAATACAATGTCTGCCAAAAGTTATTCAAAAATAATAGGAGCCAATGACAGACTGCATATCGCCATTCAAGGATTAGGACGTCGTTACGGAGCGTATATGCCAGCGATTTTAGATAAGAATAACAATGTGGAATTGCATTATTTATGCGACGTTATGAAGAGTCAGCGTGATAAAGCCGCAGCTAAATATTCCGATAAGCTGAGCTCTAAACCAAAGCTAGAAAACGATATTAGAAAAATAATAAATGATAAAAATGTAGATGCTATTTTTATGGCTACTCCTGACCACTGGCATGCTCCTGGAGCTTGTATGGCGATGCAAGCAGGAAAGCATGTGTTTCTTGAAAAACCATGTAGTCATAACCCGCAGGAGGGAGAATTGCTGGTTGCTTATCAAAAAAAATACAACAAAGTGGTGCAAATGGGGAATCAACAACGTTCTTCATTGCAATCGCAAGAAATCATAAAAGCCATTCATGAAGGTTTGATTGGCGATGTTTATAGAGCTACAGCATTTTACACAAGTAAACGTGGTGAAGTACCGAATCAAAAAAACGCGGCTCCACCAGAAGGCTTGGATTGGGATCTTTTTCAAGGACCTGCCCCTAGAAGAGCCTATACCGATAATACTTGGAATTACAATTGGCACTGGTACGGTTGGGATTATGGTACTGCCGAAATGGGAAACAATGCCACGCACGAACTTGACATTGCACGCTGGGCTTTAGATGTTAAATATCCAGAGCATGTAAGTGTAAATGCAGGGAAATTTCAATTCAAAGAAGACGGTTGGGAAATGTACGATACCATGGAAGCCACTTTCCGTTTTGCAGGGAATAAAATCATTCAGTGGGACGGACAAAGTAGAAATGGATACGATAAATATGGTATGGGTAGAGGAACCCTTATTTATGGTTCGAAAGGTTCGACGATGATTGGTAGGGATGGTTATAAATTATTTAATCTTAAAGGCGAAGTCATCAAAGAAAACATGGTTCCCGGTATCGAAGATGGAAATGCGCTAGGTGGTGGAGGACAACTTTCTGCAGCACATACGGTCAACTTTTTCGAAGCTATCAGAGGGAAAGCTGCACTTACTTCTCCTATTGATGAAGGGGCTATTAGCCAAATGTTGACACATTACGCCAACATAGCTTCTAGAATAGAGGATTCCTTTGAAGTGGATGAAACAACAGGACGCATTTTTAATAGAGAAGCCATGAAATTATGGTCAAGAACATACGAACCAGGTTGGGAAATTAAACCAGTTTAAAATTAAGATATTCATTGTATCTTAATTAATTCACAAGCATAAAAAAATTGAATGAAAAGAAGAGATTTTATTTTAAAAAGTTCCATGGCCACTGCAGCATTAACTACTACTGCAGTGGGTTTTGGAAATATTCTTAATTTTAGCCAAGCCAATGATTCTGTCAATATTGGGATTATTGGTACGGGAAATAGAGGAACAGGAATGATAGCGAACATCAATAAGATTAAAAATTTTAATGCAATTGGTGTGTGTGATGTTTTACCTTTTCGATTAGAAAAGGGCCTAAAATCCACCCATGGAAAAGCCAAAGGATATACCGATTACCGTAAATTATTAGACAATAAGGATATTGATGCCATATTAGTTTCGGTACCTTTTAGCATGCATTCCCAAATTGCAATGGATGCATTGGACGCTGGTAAGCACGTATATTGCGAAAAAACAATGGCTAAGGGCTACGATGGTATTCATAATTTGGTTTCCAAAGTGAATCAATCAAAAAACGTATTTCAAACTGGTCATCAGTACCATAGTTCTCGATTGTATACTCATGTGGTGGACCTTATAAAAGAGGGTAAAATAGGCCAAATAACAGCCTTTGACTGTCAGTGGAATCGTCATGGAAACTGGAGAAGACCAGTACCGAGTCCAGAATTAGAAAAACAAATTAACTGGCGTATGTATCACGAATTTTCAGGTGGATTGGTTGCCGAATTGTGTTCGCATCAAATTGATTTTGCCAACTGGGTATTGGGCGAAAAACCAAACCAAGTCATGGGAACTGGTGGTGTTGATTATTATAAAGATGGTCGAGAAACCTATGATAATATTCATTTAATTTACAATTATCCATCGGGCGTAAAAGCAAAATTTACTTGCCTGACTAGCAATGCCAAAGATGATTACCAAATTAAAGTCATGGGAGATAAAGGCACCATTATTTTAGACTATACCAAAGCTTGGTTCTATCCTGAGGGTAAAGATAAAAAAGAGTACGGTACGGTTGACGGTGTTTCGGGTGCAACCGTAATCTGGGAAAAAGGACTTGGAATCCCGATTACTGTAGAACATCTTGAACCTAGTGAACAAGCTTTAATTGACTTCAAAGATAGTATTGTACTTAATAAAAAAACTATATCCGATGTAATTACTGGCGCCAATACTGCTATTTGTATTCAGATGGGACTAGATGCTATGTATAACAACAAAATAGTGAGTAGTCCTGCATTTTATTAATAAAGAAAATAGCACTAAATTTAAAGACTTATCAGTAGGCTTTATTTAATAAACACCTAAGTATTGCATTTATTACTTGAATCTAAGCTTTATTAAAATCAAATATGGCAAAAGTAAGTTATTGGATAACTCCCGCTTATGAATGGGGCTATGTAGACAACTGGCCTAATAAAGATGCGAAAGCGCAAATTGATATTAGTTGGGCAGTAAATAAAGATGGGAAAGCAGTACAGTTAAAAGGGGTTGATTTTGTAAAAGTTTACAATTCTAATCGCGCAGAAAACAGCTCAACAGGAGAAGCTTCTACAGAAGTTGCAGGTTTCATAGATTTGAATCTTTAAACATTTAGAAAAGTAAAAGCTTATAAAAACTTAAAGCTCTTACTGTGTTTTTAACGGTAAAAACCAAAAAAAAGGCTGTCTTATCAAGAGGGCACTGAAAAAGTCATTTACAAAAAATCAGCATAAAAAAGGAGCAGTAAAATTTTATTTACTGCTTCTTTTTGGTTATATTTAACTGTAATTATAAGGCTTTTTAGATGTTAGTTCAGCAACAACAAATTCAGTTCAGCGAGCATTCCTCGTTATATGATTTAATCATTCCTAAAGATAATCTTCTTCGAAAAATCAATGAATTAATTGATTTTTCATTTATCACCGATGAACTTATACATACCTATTGTGTAAATAATGGTCGTATGGCAGAAAGTCCTATTCGTATGTTCAAGTATCTACTTTTGAAAACGATTTATACGGTCTCGGATGTTGATGTTGTTGATCGCTCTCGTTTTGACATGTCCTTTAAATATTTTTTGGATATGACACCCGAAGCCGATGTTATCAACCCAAGTTCATTGACAAAATTTAGAAAACTCCGCTTAAAAGACACCGATTTATTGAATTTATTGATTAACAAAACGGTAGCCTTAGCCATTGAAAAAGGTGTTATTCGTTCTAAATCTATAATAGTTGATGCCACACATACTTTATCAAGGTCAAATCCATTTTTAGCTATAGACGTACTGAGAGAACATTCCAAACAACTTCGTAAAGTGGTTTATTCATTTGATGAACAATGGAAAGAACGTATGCCAGAGAAGAACAACGAGAATGATTTAGAAAAGGAGTTGGCTTATAGCAAAGAGTTAGAGAAAAGACTAGAAGAAGATCCTTCGGTGAGTTTGATACCGGCCGTAAAAGAAAAACTCAACTTGCTAAAAGAAACCATCGAAGATACACAAGAAAATTTAATTTTATCAAAAGATACCGATGCCAAAACTGGGCATAAATCTGCCGAGAGTTCTTTCTTTGGCTACAAGACTCATTTAGCTATGACCGAAGAGCGCATCATAACAGCAGCCGTAGTAACATCGGGAGAAAAAGGAGATGGACCGGAGTTGCCAAAACTCTTAGAAATTAGTCAAGAAAATGGAATTGAGGTAGATACTATTATTGGCGATGGTGCCTATTCGGGGAAAGAAAATCTTAAAATCACAAGTGAGCAAAATATTAAAGTAGTGGCCAGACTAAACCCATCCATAACACAAGGATTTAGAAAAGACGAGGATAAATTTGATTACAATAAAGATGCCGATAGGTTTGTATGTCCTGCGGGTCATATGGCAATACGAAAAGCACGAGGTGGAACCAAAGATATCGGGGAAAATCAAGTCGACACTTACTATTTTGATGTTGAAAAATGTAAATCATGTCCTTTAACAGAAGGCTGTTATAAAGAGGGAGCAAAAACAAAAACATATTCGGTATCCATAAAATCAGATTTACATCAAGAGCAAATATCCTTTCAAGAAACAGACTATTACAAAGAAAAAGCAAAGCACCGATACAAAATAGAAGCGAAGAATAGTGAGTTAAAAAATGCACATGGTTTTGACAGAGCGATATCTTATGGCATAAACAATATGCAAATGCAAGGAGCAATGGCTATTTTTACAGTAAATTTAAAAAGAATCATAAAACTAATGTAGGAAATGCGTTCTACTTGCGTATTGTCTAAAATACACTCATTTTAAGCCAAAAAATAGACTCCTAAAATCTAAAATAAAAACAGTTGTAAAATTTAAAACGCTTATAACGGATGTTTGAAATCCTGTTATAAGCGTTTTTTTAATCTTTGAAAAATAACACAAATCGAAATAAGCGAGGTTTTTCAGTGCCCTCCTTATCAAGACAGCCTTTTCAACTAAATTTATTTACTAACATTATGAAAAAACATATTTAATTAATCCTCCGAAACAATAGCTGTACTCCTATCCATTTTTATATTTAATAGTACTGCAACTCCCTTATCATTAAACATAGTCATATTTAAAGTATCCAACACAGCTAATCTTCTAGAGGTTAATCCGCTGAATTTATTATAAGAAACATTCATTTCTTTCAATTTATTTAACTTTTCTAACTCCAAAGGTATCTGACCCACAAAATTATTTTCAAATAAACTTAAGTTTTCTAAAGACTTCATTTCTGAAATGTGATGACTTAATTCACCCGATAATTTATTACTATTTAAAAGCATTACTTTCAAAGAAGCAAGATTATATAATGATGTTGGAATTTGACCTTCTATTTCATTGTTGAAAAGTGATAATGTTTCAAGATTTTTCAAATTACCAATTTGAGACGGCAATTCACCAGACAATCTATTCATAAACAAACTAATGCTTTTCAAATTAACCATATCTCCTATTGAAGCTGGTAGAGAACCTGTAAGACTATTAAAAGATAAATCTAGAACCTCTAATTTTTTCAAATTCCCTAAACCTGCAGGAATTACTCCTGAAAGTTTATTTTTATATAAATTTAATTCTTGTAAATCAATAAGACTAAGGATTTCAGTTGGAATCTCACCTACTAAATTATTATTTCTTAAATTAATTGAAACAATCTTGTCATTAACTAATTTCACTCCATACCATGTAGTTACTGGAGAAGTTAAGTCCCACTTCGTATTCCAATTAACACCATTAGTTGAATTATATAATTTTACTAAAGTTGCTTTATCTGACGGAGTAACTTCTGCAACCATCAAAAAAGAAGTTAAAGCAGTCAAAATAAATGTGAATAAGTTTTTCATAACAGTAGGATTTACTTTTTATTTACACTCAAATATAGGCACAAACAACACAAAAAGGTAAAAATAATCGATAAACTACGTATTTTTTACTCGATAGTAATCCATAACCTACATAAAATAGATCTACAGGAACTAAATAAAAAAACTATATTTGATATACTAACCTAAAAACTAATCACATGGAAATTAATTTTATTGTTTTGTTAGTTGCTGCATCATCAACTATGGTTATTGGATTTATTTGGTACAATCCAAAGGTTTTTGGAACAATTTGGATGACAGAATCAGGAATGACAGAAGAAAAGATGAAAGGTGCTAATATGGTACTTATATTTGGAATGTCATTAGTTTATGCTTTCCTAATTTCGATGTCCTTACAAATGATCACTATTCATCAATGGGGAGCGGTAAGCATGATCGGTGGAGATCCAAGTATTGTTAAACCTTCTTATTACGCCTTTATGGCTGATTACGGAACTACTTTCCGCACATTTAAACATGGTGCTTTTCATGGTATTCTGACAGGAGTTTTTATGGCACTACCTATTATAGGAACAAATGCACTCTACGAAAGAAGAAGTTGGAAATACACTTTAGTCACAGCTGGATATTGGATTGTTAGTTTTATGATAATGGGTGGAATTATCTGCGCTTGGTCTTAAATTAATAAAAACACATACGACAGACTCGTTTCAAAATAGTGGGACGAGTTTTTTTTTATAATTTCTCAATTGCATTCGCTAATAAAAAATCTTTATCCGTCAATCCCCCAGCATCATGAGTTGACAAACGAACATTCACCTTATTATACACATTAAACAATTCTGGATGATGATTCGCTTTTTCGGCCAAAACACCAATTTGCACAATAAATCCAAGCGCTTGATTAAAATTTTTAAAAACAAATTTCTTCTCGATACCATTATTATTGAATTCCCAATCATTTAAGGTTTTCAGTAAAGGTTGTGCTGTTGTCTCTGTATAGATTTCCATAAGTATTATAATTTAGTAATCATAAAATTAGTTAAAATTTATCCATTGGCTTTCTATTTTAACTTTAAATAGTAATTTAGACCTTTTAAAATGGCAACTTCACATTGAAACCAAATTTATCCTTTCAAATTTATTATTCTACTCAAAATCTTCCAACCAACTGGGATAGCTTAACGCCTAAGAATATTTTTCTGAGTAAAGACTATTTGAGTATTCTGGAAAAATCGGCCCCCACCAATATGGTCTGTTACTTTATTGGAATTTTCAAAGAAAATGAATTGGTTGGGATTTCATTAGCACAAAAAATCAATTTAAGTAAAGTAAACTCATTAGGAGAAAGAGATCATTGTTTCAAAACAATGATCAAGAATTTCCTATTTAAAAAATTCATTTCTAACGTTTTAGTCATTGGAAACAATATGCTCACGGGCCAAAATTGTTTTTGTTTTAGTGACCAAATCAATTTAGAAGATGGAATTACTGCATTACACGAAGCCACACATGCGCTTACTGACCAATTAAAAAGCCAAAAGAAGAAAATACATCTTACGGTTTACAAAGACTTCTTAACTACCAATACTCAATTATTTAAAACCTCGAAATTCAAATCGTATTATCATTTTAATACGCAACCGAATATGGTTTTCAACATTAAAGAATCATGGAATTCCATTGATGATTATATTGGAGATTTAAATAAAAAATACCGAGACCAATACAAGCGTGCAAGAAAAAAAGCAATAGGAATCGATAAGAGAAAACTATCTCTAGATGAAATAAAAAAATCTCATTACCGAATCAACGAGCTATATTTAAATGTAGCGCAAAATGCTCCCTTTAATACATTCTATTTATCTGAAAATCATTTTGAAGTATTCAAAAAGAAACTCCATGACAACTTTTTATTCTATGGCTACTTTATAGATGAAAAACTGATAGGGTTCAATACTTTGATTAAAAACGGAGAAGATATAGATACTTACTTCTTAGGTTATGATGAAAGTTGCCAAAGAGAAAAAATGTTATACCTCAATATGTTATATGACATGATTGGTTATTCTATTAATAAAAAATACAAGCGTATTATTTTTGCTCGAACAGCTTTGGAAATAAAAAGTTCCGTAGGCGCTATTCCTGTCGAAATGATTGGGCTGATTAAACATAAAAATTATTTTATTAATTTATTAATGGCTAAGAGTTTCGCTTATTTTGAACCAAAAACAGAGTGGAAAGAGCGCAATCCATTTAAATAATCACTAAAAGACTAAGCAATTGCTACTTTGATTTTCTCTGTCGAAATAGAAATATGTAATTCATCTTCAGTTCCTAAATATTCGCCATCAATTTGAAAATTGACTGGAAAATTAGTTTTGATTACGGCTGAGTCAGTCGATATAATTTCGACTTCTTTTAGATTTATTACTTTTATTCCCATTATTATTTTACAAAAAATAAGTAAGCTCATTTTTTTTATAATCACCAATTCAAATTTACCATCATTTAGAACACCTAAAGGATTAATAACAACTCCAGTTCCATATTTTTTAGCATTAGCCATCACAATCATACGAGCTTCACATTCTATCGATTCATTAGCAGTTGTTATATGAGCTATAAAAGGCTTTTTAGCGTGTAGTAACGTGTGAAATATCTGTAGCGCATAACCCCACTTTCCATGTATTTTACTTTTTTTATAATTCTTAATCAGTTCGGCATTTAAACCAATATCACTCAAATGCAAACTTCTTATTTCATTAATGACGACCATATCAATTTCTATAAAATCGTGATGAAGCGCAATTTCTAAATTTTCCTCCAATGTTTTCATCAAATCCAGTTCGACTGCCAAACCATTAGAAGAACCTACTGGTAATATCCCAAATACAACATCTTCTTTTGCCATGGCTTCCCCTACCATCTTTATCGTTCCATCCCCTCCAGCAATTAAAATCCTTTCTGGATGACTAGCAACATATAAATCTCGTATCACATCAATATCATTAATACCTGTAGTTTTATATATTACAAGGTTCCAATTATTACCGGATACAAAATCTCTAGTAGCCTTAATAAACTGGTATTTATTGACACCTCCTGAAACTGGATTCACTATGAGCAATACATTCTTTTTCAAAATTTCATTCCTTTAATTGCTTAAATTTAACTAAATTTAGTTGTACTCCAAAAGATATCACTGTTATGAAGCCTATTTTAAAATTATATCGAGGTTATGCCAATGAACAAGAGCTGATTGTCATGGGGCATGTTTTTAAACCTACCAATAAGAAAGATTATGATTTTCTATCTAAGAAGTTTAAAAATGCTTCCGCAACAATTAATATGTTCCGAATAAAAACACAAACGAATGCGGATGTATATCTAGAGCATAATAATGAAAAAATACACACCAAGACGCTAAATGATGGTTATTTTAAATTCTGCATTCCTTTACAGCAAAATGAATATGGCTGGGTAGATTATAAAGTAAGTATTATTTATAAAGATCAAAAAATCGAAAGTCAAGAAAGTTACAACCGTCCAATGGAAGGTGATCTAGGAATCATATCTGATATTGATGATACTTTCCTAGTGTCTTACACTAAAAATCCACTTAAAAAAATATACCATCTTTTATTTAAAAATGTAACTAAAAGAAAGGTATTTGAAGACGTTGTCTTTCATTATCAAGCACTTAGCTTGGCAGGAAGAGAAAATAAAAAAGAACGAAATACATTCTTTTATGTATCTAGTAGTGAATGGAACTTATATCGATTTATCATTAAATTTACTGAAATCCATCAATTACCCAAAGCCGTTTTACTACTAAAAGATATTAAAACGAACTTGCGTCAGATTTTCTGGTCTTTAAAACCCGAACGTCACAACCATAAGTTTGAAAAAATAAAACACATTTTAGAATTTTATCCACACTTACAATATGTTTTATTGGGTGACGACTCTCAGGAAGATGTCTTTTTATATGAAGCAATTTGCAAAATATTTCCTTTAAGCGTCAAAGCAGTTTACATTAGGCAAACTGGAAATTCAAAAAAAAACAGAATTATCGCTGTTATGGATAATATAAAAACATTGAATGTGTCTGTTTATTATTTTGAACATAGTGCTCAAGCAATTGAACATTCTAAATCAATTGGAATTATTTCCTAATATATCCTTACAACACTAAGTAGCCTAGATGGTTCCTAAGCGTCGGAAGAAAATCCTTTTATGATTTTTTTTTGCGCCAGTTGCAGAACGAATCTCTATGCTTCGAGACAAGTTCCTGTAACTGGCTAGCAAAAAAAGTTTTGTAAGTACAAAATTGTAATGGTCAGCTGGATTAGCTACAATTTATCTATATCTCCTTGCACAACTTCCCAGTCTAGTAAAAACTGGTCTAAATCTGCTTTTTTCTTATTGTACGCCTTAAAAAAAGCAGCATCTTCAATATGCTTATCATAACTAGAAGCCAACATTTTATCATCATGTTGAATGTCTTTTTCTAATTGCTTGATTTGACTTTCAATTTTACTCAATTTGTTATTTAGAGACTTCCCTTTCTTTTGATCTTCATAGGACGCTTTGTTACTTTCTTTTGGAGCTGCTGCTTTTTGAGCATCTTTCTTCTCGACTTCACGCATGTTTTCAAGGTTGCGTTGCTCTAGGAAGTAGTTGATATCGCCCAAATATTCCTTTATTTTTTGGTCTTTGAATTCATAAACGAGGTTTGACATCCCTTGCAAGAAATCCCTATCGTGAGAAACAAGAAGTAAAGTCCCACCAAATTTTTGCAATGCAGCTTTCAATACATTCTTAGATTTTATATCCAAGTGATTGGTAGGTTCATCCATCAATAAAACGTTGATGGGTTGCAATAACAATTTACAAAGTGCTAAACGGTTACGTTCCCCTCCCGAAAGTACTTTTACTTTTTTATCAACATCATCCCCACGGAATAAGAAAGACCCCAACATATCACGAACTTTACTACGATTGGTATCCATTGCAGCGTCCTCCATTGTTTGCAACAATGTGATTTCACCATCAAGATACTCCGCTTGGTTTTGAGCAAAATAACCCAATTGTACATTGTGCCCCAATTTTATATTTCCTTGGTATTCAAATTCATCAACAATAGCTTTGATGAAAGTTGATTTTCCTTGACCATTTTGACCAACAAAGGCGATTTTACTTCCTCTTTCTACCAATAAATTAATGTCTTTCAATATGGTTTTATCCCCGTAACTTTTGGTTACATTTTCGGCCTCTACCACTACTCTACCCGGTTCTTTGGAAACTGGGAAGGAAATATTCATGACTGAATTATCATCTTCATCTACCTCGATACGTTCTACTTTATCTAATTTTTTTATTAAAGACTGTGCCATGGAGGCTTTAGAAGCTTTGGCACGGAATTTTTCAATTAGCTTTTCAGTTTCTTCAATTTTCTTGGCTTGATTTTTTTGAGTAGCCAATTGTTTTTCACGAATTTCGTGACGCAATTCTAGGTATTGTGTATAAGGCTTATTGAAATCATAAGCTTTTCCTAATGATATCTCGATAGTTCTATTGGTTACGTTATCCAAGAACATTCTATCATGCGAAACAATTACCACGACTCCAGGATAATTACGTAAAAAACTTTCTAACCAAATGATACTTTCTATATCTAAGTGATTTGTAGGCTCATCCAGTAGCAAAACATCATTGGCTTGTAATAACAACTTGGCTAATTCAATACGCATTCTCCAACCTCCAGAGAAAGTCTCAGTTTGATTATTAAAAACATCTCTTTTGAAACCTAAACCTAAAAGAATTTTCTCTGTATCACCAACATAATTATATCCACCCAATAAATCAAATCGGTGCGTATAATCAGAAAGGTCTTCAATTATTTTAGAATATTCTTCACTTTCATAATCAGTACGGGTGACTAATTGATGGTTTATTTCTTCTAATTTTTTTTCTACAATTTTAATCTCTACAAAAGCTTCGTAGGCCTCTTCTAATACTGTTCTTCCTTGTTCAAAATCGATATCTTGACGTAGAAACCCCATGCGAACATCCTTCTCTTGTGAAATAACACCCGAATCTGGTTTAAAATCTCCCGCTAACATTTTGAGCATAGTAGATTTACCAGCTCCATTTTTACCAACGAGACCAACTCGATCTCCAGCTCCTAATCGGAATGTTACTTCTTCGAACAAATAAGTACCTCCGAATGAAACGGATAAATTGTGTATATTAAGCATATATTGTGACTAAAGTTACAAAGGCTACAATCCTAAAACCGTATCTTTGTTTAAAATTTTTTGCAAATGTTAAAAAAAGGATCCAAACTAAATAGTATTTTAACAGGAAGTTGTCCTAAATGCCAAAATGAAAGCATGTATGTGGATAAAAACCCACTTCATTTAGGCTCAGTATTAAAAATGAATGAAGATTGTAGCCATTGTGGATTACATTACCAAATAGAACCATCGTTTTTTTATGGAGCTATGTATGTAAGCTACGGACTGAATGTTGCAGTTGGTATTGCTACCTTTATCATATCTAAGTTATTATTTAATAGTAGTCTAAAAACTTCTTTCATATCTATAATTGTTGCCTTAATTATTACGGCCCCTTTAGTATTGAGATGGTCAAGAAATATTTACATAAACATGTTTGTTTCGTACGACCCTACATTCAACAAAAAGAAAAAAAATACTATACCTAAAATCTAATCTACAATAATTAAATATAATTTTTAGGTTTTATACGGTTAATATTAATTTCATCATCTAAAGGAATTCCGTTTTCAATAGAATCATATAATGCTTTAGCCATTTCAGGGCCAATCATAACGCCACGTGTCCCTAATCCATTAAGAACATGCACTCTCGTATATTGAGGATGGGTACCTACCAAAGGGCGCCTATCACGAACAGTAGGTCGAATTCCTGCAAAATGTTCAACTATCTCAAAATCACAATCAATAATCTCTTGAATTCTATCTATTAATTCAGCTCTACCATCTACTGTGGGTTCAGCAGATTTGTCTTTCCAATTATAAGTAGCCCCTACTTTAAATAATCCATCACCTAGAGGCAAAATAAACACATTAGTATTGACAATTACGTCTAGACCTAACATGGGTGCTTTAATAATAAATAACTCCCCTTTGGTGCCATCTAGAGGCAAATGTTTAAAATAAGGATTAGCACGTATTCCAAAACCCTCCGCAAAAATGATATTCCTAGCTTGAACCTCTTTATATTCAACATAACCATCACTAATTATTAATTTATTGTAATCAAAAGTTTCATTAAGGAACCATTGATTAACCTTCAGGTACACTCTATAAGAAGACAATAAACTAGCCGTATCAACAAATCCAGTATGTAAAACTTCCCCATAATTAAATGGCGAATTAATTCCCGAATATTTTTTTGTAATTAAATTAAGTGATAAAAAAGGAGCTAGACTAGGTTTATCAGATGCAGAAAACCAATTATTTTGTTCTTCAATAGAAAAGAACTTTCTCAATATAGGCTTTTTAAAATCAAATTTAGAATCCAATTTAGTTTCAATACTACTATAAAATGACTTCATCAAATCTAATTGTTCTTTCGCATGCCAAACTTCACTAAAACGTTTTAGAATAACTGGATTATAAAGCCCTCCAGCTATTTTAGATGAATTTTGAGAATCATCATCAATTACTAAAATAGTCTTATGCTGTGCCAATGCAGTTTCTGAAAAAGAAATACCCGCTAATCCTGAACCAACAATTAAATAATCTATCATTCTATTTTTTTTAAAGCTAAACCAAGTCCCAATAAAAAACTCTTACTAAAAAGTAAGAGTTTTTGTTTAATATTATTAAGTTTTAATGTCTTAGTAATTCCACATATCAGACTCAAAATTACGTATCTTTTCTTTTATTCTTTCAGACTCTAGTAATTGATTTTGAGCATTGTCTTTCATATATTCCTTAATCTCCCTATCGCCATATACATTTTCTTCTTTATATATAACACTATTGAATCGTCTAGAATTCAAGATTTGATCAAAAGAAATTGGCATAGAAGAGTTTTTATCATTAAAAGCTTTCGCCTCATGTAACACATTTCTAGCTGAAGGAAAGAAAATCCAAAATAACTCTATATAATCTTTTTCATCACTATTCATTGTATAAACATCTGGAGTAACAGGACAAATACCTAGCAAACGATATTTTAATTCACTTTGACGTTTATCAAAATACCAAAACCCTTTGATTTTGTATTGTGTTACATCTTGAGCCGTTAAATCAGAACGTAAAATATATTCTGCAGAAACAGCTTTTCTACCTGCATTTATTTGTTCCCGACCCGCATCAGTAGTATCAACTCTAGACAAAGAAGCTTCGATATCTCTAAAAGATTTCTTAGTATTAAAATAACTATCTGAATACACTTCCGTGATTTTTCCGTTTTTAATAGCAGTAGTCAAAACTGAATATAATGAACGTCTATCTGATCCAATGTTTTCATCGATTGGAAAATACAAAGGAAAATTAATTCTTTCACTTAAATCAATAATTTCCCACACAGTTTTACCCATCAAAATATCTCTATCATGAACATAACCATACGCCAATGGCTTATCATTATCCGAGATTAGTTGAGCAGGTGTTTTAAGACCTATTTGCGAAGGTGTTTTTGCGTTAAGTAAATTAGATTGCGCATAAGATGACACACTCCATATTACAGAAAACATTACCAATAAACCGTTTTTTATATTCTTCATGATGCCATTATATAATTTTAATGAACTCCTTTTATTAATAACTACTATTGAATTTCAAAAATTACTGGAGAAGTTCTTGGTAATAAATAACTACCTGCTCCAACTAATCTTGTTTTAATTTCAGAAATAGTTACCTGATCACCTCTCACTGCCTTAGAAAGAACTGACTTACACTGTGAATTTAATTTATCACCTTGAACCACCACAGTTGGTTGTCCAGTTAATTTCAAATTAAACCCTACTACATCTAAACCAACTTCAAAATCAAAATCTTCTAATTTAGCACCAATAGTAGCTATTTCAAGATTAGATTTAGGCCCTTTCACAACTCCTGTTTCTCCTCTAATAGTACCTGTTGGACCAGGAATCCCTTTAATTCTAAAAGTCTTACTATCTGAAACTTTAGAACCATCTGGTAAAGTTCCAGTAACATTAATAACAACTTGACTACCTGAAGAAGGACTCATGTTAAATTTCCCTCCTCCAGCTGAACTTAATCCAGGAGCTGAAGCCGAAACTTTATCAGCAGGAATACCTGCAAATGATATAGTCATTGGATTTACAACACCTCTATACACTACGTTCATCTTATCAGCTGATATAGTAGCCGATTTAGGCCTAGCAACAACTACATATTTATCTTTAATAGGCAAACTAACTACTTTCCCATTTTCGTCAAAATTAAATGAACCTGCAATTGCATGTTCTCCAATATTACCCGCTCCAAATGAAAACTTAGCTTGACCAGCCATTGCTTGAATACTTGAACCATTAACAACAACCGATTTGGCTTTTAATGATGGATCAAATTTTCCTAAGATAATTTTACCCGAAACTGCTTCTCCTTGAAAGAAAACAGATTTATCCAAAACTACTATTGGCTGATATGCTGTAAGTGAAGCTGCTGCAACTAGATCAGATTGAAACATACCAGTCATTACATCACTTTCAGTAGTTTTAATGTCTGCCTGAATCTGAGACAACTTAGTTATTGTTGCAATGATCGGGAATCCCTTATAATTATATTCTAACCAAGGTAAATTTGCTCCAGCTTTTTTTGAAAAAACAGGTATTGTAGCAAATCTATTTTCAATTTTCTTTACTTCTGATTCAGCTATTGAGCTTCCGCCAATTTTTTTTATTTGAGAAGGATAACTATTAATTTTATCTAAAAACTCTTTTCCTTTAGCCGAAAGTTTATCACCTGTAAAGAACATATTATCAATCAAATCTCCTTTATCCATTTGCTCGTAAGGCAAATTACCTTCTTCATCTCTTTCGAAATTTTTAGTAACAGAAGTTTTAATGCTTTCTATGTAATCATTAAGTTCTCTAGATACAGCTCTAATTTTTTCGACTTTTGCCTTTTTTTCTCCAAATTGACCCGGTTGATCAACTGCTTTTTGTGCTAGCTGTTGAAAAGATGACTCATTACGATTATCCGAAATTAGGTTTGATTCTACAATTTTTAAATTTAAAATCCCAAAAGCTGATAATACTTCTTTGGACATGTTTAATGCTAACATTGCAATGAAAACCAAATACATTAGGTTAATCATTTTCTGTCTAGGGGTTAGTTTTCCTCCTGCCATAATTATTTTTTCTAATTAGTTTAAAATTATTTTTGTAGTCGTTCGAAACTAATTATCCCTTATTATTCATTGCTGTAAGCATTCCTCCATAAACATTGTTCAATGAAGACAAGTTTGTAGTTAAGGATTGCATTTGTTCTTTTAATTTTACATTGTTTTCAAGAACTTCTTCATTTATTTGAGCATTTCTAGAAGCACTTTGTAATTGAATTTTATACAAACTGTTCAATGATTCCATTTGCGCAGCAGCCAAAGATAGTTCTTCACTATATTTTTTTGTTGAAGCCATTGAGTCAACTGTCGGAGCAATACCTTTAGCTGCAGATTCGAAATTTTTAATACTATTCCCTAAACTTGACATTAACTCACCATCAATTTTAGCATCTTTAAGCATTGCATCTAATTTCTGTGACAATAACCCTTGTGCTTCAGCTGGAGACTCTTGTTTAATTTTAACTTCTCTTTTTTGAGCTTTACCGTTAGCTAATTCCGGATATACTAAAGTCCAATCTAGCTCATCATCTACGGGTTCAAAAGCAGACAATGCAAAAATTAACGCTTCTACCAATAATCCAATTGTCAACATCAAGTTACCTGTTAAAGGTCCTAACTCGATATGAGTAATTTTAAACAATGCCCCTACGATTACTACCGCAGCTCCCATTCCGTATGCAAAATTCATTGCTTTTTTACTTAGTAATGCCATAATTTGTGATTTTTATTTATTTAGTAGATTTGGTTTTTTATCTTTTTCTACTAGAGGAATTTCCAGTAGTTTGCAATCCCATATAGTCTTGAACTGTACGGAACCCTATATAACTTCTAGCTGAATCAGCATATTCATAATCCCTAGTAGCGACTTGTAAGAAATAAGACACGTCTTTCCAGGATCCTCCACGCACTACTTTACGCTTATTAGATAAATCTAATACATTTGGATTCATTGAAGAAACATATTCATAAGCATTTGGATCGTAAGATGTATCAGTCCATTCTGAAACATTCCCTGCCATATTATATAAATTATAGGCATTTGGATCATATGATTTTGCTTCTACAGTATATAATGCCTGATCTGCAGCATAATCACCTCTACTTGGCTTAAAATTAGCTAAGAAACAGCCTCTATCATTTTTAGTATAAGGACCTCCCCACGGATATGTCGCTGATTGTAAACCACCTCTAGCTGAATATTCCCATTCTGCCTCAGTTGGCAAACGAAATGAGTTAATCAAATCACGACCTTTAGCTTTAGATTTTATATAGGAATTTTTATTTAGAGTTCTCCATGCACAAAATGCTTTTGCTTGCGTCCACTTAACACCAACTACAGGGTAATCACCATATGCTTTATGCCAAAAATAATCATTATGCATTGGTTCATTATAAGAATATGAAAAATCTTTTATCCAAACTGTTGTATCTGGATACACCTTAACCTCTTCAGTTTTAATGAAATCTTTTCTTTTTCCAACTTTAGCTTTAGCTGCAGCTTGAATATCCATCCAAGAATAACGAAACTTTAATTTGTCTACATCAATGGTTCTCAATCCGTTGTATGAAGCTTCAATTGGCAAATACATAGAATCCATCACCTCAACGTAATATTCATCTGGATATTTTTTTGGATCTTTTATCAGTTTAACTTTTCGATTAAGTCTTCTACCTGCATAAGGATCATCATCTGTTCCTATACTGTAATAGTTATCATACATGTACTTATCGTAAGCTGTCATTTTAGCCGGATCTGTATCATTAAACGCAAAATCACCTATACTTCCTGCCTTACTATTCTTTCCATCACCAGGTTTAATTCCCAATTCATCAGCAAGAATAGCCAATCGAACTCTCATTGTAGAATCTTTTACCCATTCTACAAATTGACGATACTCACTATTTGTAATCTCAGTTTCATCCATATAAAACGACCTAACGGTTACTGTTTTAGTTGGAGCATCTTGAACCGCAGCTACATCTTCATCAGATTTACCCATGATAAAAGCACCTCCTGGAACCAAAGTCATTCCATAAGGTTTCTCAGGATGCCACTTCGCCCCTTTAACACCAACCAATTCTCCTTTATCGCTTGATTTACCACAGCCAATTAACAGCGTCAAAATTGCCATAAATGCAATGAAATTCTTCATATAAAATCGGGATATATATTCATTATTTTTCAATGTGTAAACGTATTTATTATTTTTTTAAAAAACAATTATTTAACTAAACATTTTTTTTTTTAAAAATACAGAAATCAAATTACCAAAACTAAGATTAAACGATATTTTTTCGTTGCGCTTTCCACCATCTTTCAGGTAATTCTTGATTGCACGCCCCTATGTACTCCTCATAGGAACAAGGTAATAACGTATTTCTTTTTAATTTATTGTTTCCATTTGTTACAAATGGTATTTCTATCCACCATCTATCGGTTTTATCACTTTTATAAAAAACCAAAGTTTCCTCTTCAATTGGAACAATAAACTTAATATAACTTTCTCTACTTCCAAATGGATATTCATTAGAACGATAATGATATCCTTCTATAAAATACCAGATTATTTGAGCAATAAGAACTGATTCTTGCAGAGAATTATTATGATTAAAAAGCCCAAACATAGAAACCTTATCACTTATACCCGCATATCTTGACAAAGAACAAATTTCTTTACCATTAAAACCATTGGGCTCAAAGGAAATAAAATTTCCTGAATCTGAAGACTTTACGGAATTCAAATCCAAACTCACTATATCAGCATCCCTAAAAACAGGTTCCGCTAATGAAATATTATTTGAAATTTGACCTAATCGATATCCATCAAAAAAAAGCTTTTCAATTAAATCTATCTCTTCTTGAGAATTATAGTATGTTTGATAACCAATATTACAATAATTAAATAGGTTATTAGGCTCATCAATAATTATTTTAGTCAAAAAAGAAGAAGCCAAAACCGATTCATTTTCTTTACCAAAATCAAATTTACTATCAATTGAAACCAAATTCACCATTTGCTCTAAATCGTCGTAAGCACGGTATAATGCATAAGTCAAATCTTGCGAACCCCCAATTACAATTGGAATCACCTTGTTTTTTATCAAAGTTGCCGCAACTTTTCGCAATGCAAAATAAGTATCTTCAATACTATCCCCTGCGATGATATCTCCTAAATCAGCTATTGAAGCGTCCCAATTACCCGGAAACATGGCGTACAACTGTTTCCTAATAGGATCCAAATTAACATCCAGAACTGCACTTTTGTCTCCCCTATTATCTAACACCCCAATTATTGCAATATTAATTTTTTCAATCTCCGGAAATTGATCTTTAGTATGAAAAACTACTTTACTTCCTAATTCTTGAACCGAAAATTCATTTATATGAGCAATAAAACTTTCACTCAAAGGGGTTAAAAACTCAAATTCCATAGTTTATTATTTCTTTTTAGGAGCTACTTTCTTCACAGGTGCTTTTTTTGCAGCTGCTTTTTTTACTGGTGTTTTCTTAGCCGGTGTTTTAAGAGCGATCATTTCTTTAACTTCTTCCAAGGTCAATTTTGTAGCATCTACCTCTTTTCCTAATTCAATTTTTATTTTTCCTTTCAAAATCACAGAACGACCCCATCTTGCTTTTTCAACCAAAATACCTTCCTCTTCCCAATTATGAAGTACTTTATCTATGTTTTTTTGAATTTTATCATCAATTAAAGCTTCAATATCTGCTTGAGATAAATTATCAAAATCATATTTCTTACTCACATTGATAAACAAACCATTCCATTTGATGAATGGACCAAAACGCCCCACTCCTTTTTGCACACCTTCATCTTTATAAGTAGCGATTGGTGCATCGGCTTTGATTTTTTCATCAATTAACTCCTCTGCTCTTTCTTTAGAAACCCCTAATGGATCTTCTCCCTTTGGCAAAGAGATAAAAACACTTCCGTGACGTACATATGGACCAAAACGACCATTACTTACTTCCACTTCTTCATCCAAGTACGTTCCTAAAGCTTTTGGCAACAAAAACAAATTTAAGGCATCTTCCAACGTAATATTCCCAATATTTTGCTCTTTCATTAAGCTTGCAAACTTTTTCTCTTCGTCTTCAGCGTCTCCAATTTGAGCCATTGGACCAAATTTACCCAAACGAACAGAAACTGGCTTCCCTGATTTTGGGTCTGTCCCTAAAATACGTTCACCACTTTCTCGCTCTGCATTCGCCTCAACATCTTTTACAGTAGGATGAAATTGATCGTAGAACTCCTTCATCATTACTGCCCAATCCACATTTCCTTCCGCAATTTCATCAAAATCTTGTTCTACTTTGGCTGTAAAATTGTAATCTAAAATATTTCCAAAATTCTTAACTAAGAAGTCAGTAACAATCGTACCAATATCTGTAGGTACTAATTTCCCTTTATCTGATCCTGTATTCTCTTTTAGTCCTTTTTCAACAAGTTTCCCTGCTTGTAAAGTTAACTGCGTATAATTACGTTCATTTCCTTCTAAATTCCCTTTTTCAACATAATTTCTATTAATAATAGTTGAAATAGTTGGTGCATAAGTAGATGGGCGACCAATTCCTAATTCTTCTAATTTCTTCACCAAAGAAGCTTCTGTATATCGTGCTGGCGGTCTTGAATAGCGCTCGGTTGCAGTAATAAAGTTATTGACTAACTTTTCGTTTACTTTCAATGCCGGCAACATCCCCTCTTGTTCTTCTTCATCGTCATCATGTCCTTCAAGGTACACTTTCAAGAATCCTTCAAAAAGCAAAACCTCACCAGAAGCTGTAAATGTTTCCGAATGATTATTAGCTTGAATTTTTACATTGGTACGTTCCAATTTAGCATCACTCATTTGAGACGCTAAAGTTCGCTTCCATATCAAATCATACAAACGCGCTTGGTCTCTATCAATATTCACCGTATGACGGGACATATCCGTAGGACGAATCGCCTCGTGAGCTTCTTGAGCTCCTTTACTTTTATTAACAAATGTTCGAGGAAACGAGAATTCCTTACCATAAGATGTGATAATTTCAGCTTGAGCAGCATCCATCGCGTCTTTGGATAAATTTACACTATCCGTTCTCATATAAGTAATCAATCCCGCCTCGTACAAACGTTGCGCCAATTGCATGGTGATACCAACCGGTAAATACAATTTACGAGCTGCTTCTTGTTGTAAAGTCGAAGTCGTAAACGGAGCGGTTGGTGTTTTCTTTGTTGGTTTTGTTTCTAAATCAGAAACTTTATAAGTAGAACCAATATTTTTATTTAAAAAATCTTCGGCTTCTTTTTTTGTATTGAAATTTTTAGGCAATTTGGCTTTAAAAGTCTTTCCTGCTTCATTGGTAAATTCAGCTACAACAGAATAACTTGCTACTGCATTAAAATTTTGAATATCTCGTTCTCGTTCTACAATCAAACGAACAGAAACAGATTGCACACGACCCGCAGATAGTCCGCCTTTTATTTTTCTCCAAAGAACCGGAGACAATTCATATCCTACCAATCTATCTAATACACGACGCGCTTGTTGTGCATTTACTAAATTATAATCTATTTCACGTGGATTATCAATTGCTTTTAGAATCGCATTTTTTGTAATCTCATGAAAAACAATACGTTTTGTTTTTGCTTTATCTAATTTTAATTCTTCGGCAAGATGCCAAGAAATAGCTTCTCCCTCGCGATCCTCATCACTTGCTAACCAAACCATATCGGCTTTTTTGGCCAGCCCTTTTAACTTAGTAACTAAGGCTTTTTTATCTGACGAAACTTCGTATTTAGGTTTAAAACCATTCTCTACATCTACCCCAATTTCCTTGGAAGGCAAGTCGGCAATATGCCCATAACTTGATTCTACTTGATAATCACTTCCTAGAAATTTCTCGATTGTTTTCGCCTTTGCAGGGGACTCCACTATTACTAAATTCTTTGCCATTGCTCTATTTTTCTGAGACAAAAGTAGAAGTTTTTTTTAAATATAACGCTTTTGGTGATTTTTAAAAAAAGATTCCCTCACTAAAAACACTTTATAATTTGACGAAAAACCTAATTTCTTCCTGGAAATCGCCCTATTTAAATCCATTTCTAAAACAAAAATACTACAACTTTCCAGCAACAACTACATCAATACCAACTTCTTCCAACTTTGCTTTAGTTTCATTATCAATACCTTCATCTGTAATTAAAATATCAATCTTATTCAAATTACAAATTTTACCAAATCCACGAACGTTCATTTTGGTCGAATCAGCCAACACGATAACCTTTTCAGCAACATCAATCATAGCTTGATTCAAATGAGCTTCTAAAGCATTTGAAGTACTCATCCCAAAATCAAGATGAATTCCATCTGTACCCAAAAACAATTTATTACATGAAAAATATCCCAAAGTCGCTTCGGCAATTGGGCCAACAACAGAAGTAGAACTATTACGAATATCTCCGCCCAACTGAATTGTATTTACATTAGACTCTTTACAAAGTTCTAAAGAAACTTTTAACGAAGAGGTAAGAACAGTCAATTTATTAAAACCACTTATGATTCGAGATAAATAGTGAATATTAGTTCCTGAGCCCAAAATAATATAATCGTTGTTACTAATATATTTGAGTGCTTCTTTAGCTATTTGTTTCTTTTGCTCCACTTGCAATTCTTCCTTATCAGCTACATTACGCTCAAAAGCATATAAAGGTTTTTTGCTAGCCCCTCCATGAGTTCGATGCAATAACTTTTCATTTTCTAAAAAATTCAAATCCTTTCGAATAGTTACGGTTGAAACGTTATGGGTTTCACATAAATCGACCACATTCACATACCCTTTTTGTTCTAATTCATTAAGTATCTCTTCCTGCCTCCTATTAATCAATACCATTATTATTAATTATAATTAAACAATTGAACCTATTTTTTTTTCAAAAATACAATTTTAAAACAAAATTTTTGACAAAAAATCAAAAGTTTCATTTTGTTTCGTTATATTTGCATATCGAAACTAACGAAACTAAAAGATAACAACAATGAAACATTCAGAACAATTACAAAAACTAAAGCAAACTCCAGAATGGGACGTAATCATCATTGGTGGAGGAGCTAGTGGTCTCGGCACTGCACTTGATGCTGCCAGCAGAGGATACAAAACCATTTTAGTAGAAGCAGTAGATTTCGCAAAAGGGACATCAAGCAGAAGCACGAAACTAGTTCACGGTGGTGTACGCTACCTAGAACAAGGAGACATATCTCTTGTTAGAGAAGCACTTAAAGAAAGAGGTTTGATGGCACAAAATGCTGGACATCTAGTAAAAAACCAATCTTTCGTTATTCCTAACTATAATTGGTGGGGAGGTTATTTTTACACGATAGGACTTACCATTTATGATATGTTGGCTGGGAAATTGAGTTTAGGAAAATCACAATATATTTCGAAGAAAAAAACAATTGAACTACTTCCTACTATTGAGCAAAAAGGCCTAGTAAGCGGAGTAATCTACCAAGACGGACAGTTTGACGATTCCCGTTTAGCAATCAACATAGCTCAGACCGCTGTTGAAAAAGGTGCTTGTCTTTTGAACTACACTAAAGTTGTTAATCTATTGAAAGACAATAACAACCAAGTAACAGGAGTACAAGTAAAAAATCAAGAAACTGGTGAATTATTTGAATTAAAAGGAAAAGCGGTCATTAACGCGACAGGTGTCTTCACTAATTCAATAATGAAACTGAACGATAAAGTCTACAAAAAATACATTGTTCCAAGTCAAGGAATCCATCTTGTTTTCGACAAATCATTCTTACCTAGTGATCATGCTCTGATGATCCCAAAAACGAGTGATGGAAGAGTCCTATTTGCTGTGCCATGGCATGATAAAATTGTAGTCGGAACAACGGATACATTGATTAAAACTCACAGTTTAGAGCCTATAGCTTTAGAAAAAGAAATAGAATTTGTTCTAGAAACCGCTCAAAGATTCTTGTCCAAAAAACCTACTCGAGCAGACGTACTATCTGTTTTCGCAGGACTTAGACCACTCGCAGCTCCAGAAAAAGAAGGCAAAAGCACCAAAGAAGTCTCTAGAAGTCACAAAATAATTGTTTCCGAAACTGGACTAATTACAATCACCGGAGGTAAATGGACTACTTATAGAAAAATTGCGGAAGACATTATCGACAAAGCAATCGTCACTCGTAATTTACCAAAGAGAGAATGTAAAACAGAACACATCTCAATACACGGAAATCTAAAGACAACTACTGCGGACCGTGAAAATCATTTATACATATACGGAACTGACATACCTAAATTACTGGAACTACAAAACCAAGAACCAGAATTAAAACAAAAATTGCATCCTAATTACGACTATACATTAGCCGAAGTTGTTTGGGCTATTCGTTACGAAATGGCCAGAACAATTGACGATGTACTATCTAGAAGAGTCCGACTTTTATTCTTAGACTCACGTGCAGCACTTGAAGCTTCAGAAAAAGTAGCACAATTGCTTGCCAAAGAGCTTGGACACGACGAAACTTGGATAAAAAAACAAATACAAGAATTCAATACACTTGCTAACGGCTTTCTATTAACTGAATTTAAAAAAAATTAATTAACTATAAAAACTATTTACCATGAAAAACAAATTTATCTTAGCCCTTGACCAAGGAACTACATCATCAAGAGCAATCGTATTCAATCATGACGGAGAAATTGTAAAAATCTCTCAGAAACCATTTGAGCAAATATTCCCTAAACCAGGATGGATAGAACATGATCCTAATGAAATATGGTCTTCCCAAATTAGTGTTGCTGCCGAAGTAATTGCAAAAACAGGAATCAACGGAAAGGAAATTGCTGCTATTGGTATTACAAATCAAAGAGAAACCACAATTGTTTGGGACAGAGAAACTAGCGAACCTATTTACAATGCTATTGTTTGGCAAGATCGTAGAACAGCAAAATATTGTGACGAACTAAAAGCTGCAGGTCATGCCGAGATGATTCAAAAGAAAACTGGTCTAGTTTTAGATGCCTATTTCTCTGGAACAAAAGTAAAATGGATCTTAGATAATGTACCTGGCGCTCGAGAAAAAGCAGAGCAAGGAAAATTATGTTTTGGAACAGTTGACACATGGTTAATCTGGAAACTTAGTCGTGGTGCTTTATTTATGACCGACGTAACAAATGCGAGCAGGACTTTATTATTAAACATTAATACTCTTGAGTGGGATGACGAATTATTAGAATTGTTCACCATTCCAAGAGCCATGTTACCAAACGTAAAACAAAGTAGTGAAGTATACGGAGAAACTTGTACAACATTATTCTCTACTAAAATTCCTATTGCAGGAGTTGCAGGTGATCAACAAGCCGCCCTTTTTGGCCAATTATGCACCGAGCCAGGAATGGTAAAAAACACCTACGGAACAGGATGCTTTATGCTTATGAATACTGGAGACAAACCAGTTTACTCAAAGAACAACCTACTAACTACGGTAGCTTGGAAAATCAATGGCAAAACAACTTATGCTTTAGAGGGAAGTGTTTTCGTAGGAGGAGCGGCCGTACAGTGGTTGCGTGATGGCGCCAAAATGATAGAATCAGCAGAAGATGTCGAAACATTAGCACTAAAAGTACCGGACAATGGAGGTGTATACTTCGTACCTGCATTAACAGGCCTTGGCGCACCACATTGGGACCAATATGCAAGAGGTGCTATTGTAGGAATCACAAGAGGTACCACTAATGCGCATATCGCAAGAGCAACATTAGAAGGAATTGCCTACCAAGTTTATGACCTAGCAAAAGCAATGGAAGCAGATTTTGGAAAAAAAGGTAAAGAACTACGTGTTGACGGAGGTGCTGTTTCTAATAATTTATTAATGCAGTTTCAATCTGACTTGTTTGACTTTAAAGTAATACGCCCAAAAACATTAGAAACAACAGCATTAGGAGCCGCTTATCTAGCTGGACTAGCTGTTGGTTATTGGGATAGTATTGATGAATTACAAAATCAATGGTCAATTGATCGCGAATTCAACCCAAAAATGCCTAGAACTGAAGTAGACCAATTAGTCCACAATTGGGATAGAGCTGTCGGAAGAGCTAGCAACTGGATTGAAGATTAACTATTGAACTCAACTAAAAAACCAAAAAAATGACACCATTTATAGCTGAAATCATCGGCACAATGTTATTGATATTATTAGGTAACGGAGTAGTTGCCAATGTAGTACTCACAGGAACTAAAGGAAACAATTCAGGATGGATAGTAATTACTACTGCATGGGCATTTGCCGTTTTTATTGGTGTAGTAGTTGCAGGCCCAGTAAGTGGCGCACATCTAAATCCTATTGTAACACTAGGACTAGCAATTGCAGGCAAATTCGCCTGGAGCCAAGTAGCCTCTTATGTCATCGCCCAGTTAATTGGAGCTATGATAGGAGCATTCCTAGTTTGGCTATCTCACAAAGATCATTTTGCAGCCACTGAAGACGAAGGTGGAAAATTAGCTTGTTTTAGTACAGGTCCAGCCATTAGAAATTACTCTTCCAATTTAATTAGCGAAATCATTGGAACTTTCGTACTTATATTTGTGATATTTTATCTCGCAGGACCAGATTTAAGTATTGCAGTAGCAGCTGATGCCAAAATTGGATTAGGCTCTATAGGCGCACTACCAGTTGCTATATTGGTATGGGTAATAGGTTTAAGTCTAGGAGGAACTACAGGTTACGCCATCAACCCAGCAAGGGACCTAGGCCCTAGAATTGTACATTCTTTACTTCTAAAAGGCAGTAGCGACTGGAGCTATGCATGGGTTCCTATTGTAGGCCCTATAATTGGATCTACCCTTGCAGCTTTCTGTTACCTAATGCTGAGTTAACAACCAACCAAAATAAACCAAAAAATGAAGAATTTTATAATTTCCGCTGTAATTTTACTTACGGGGTTAACTGGATACGCCCAAAAAGTAACTATTTCAGACACCGTAAATACTGCTGTCAAAGAAACAAAACCATCACGTTTAGATTTCAATGTTAATCTTAGGACTAGTCATTTATGGAGAGGACTTGTTATCAATGACGGGATGACCGCTACTGGATACATTCATTATGCCTTAGACAAAGAACAAAACTTTACAGTTGGACTATGGGGAGGAGCAGGATTTGATGGAAAATACACTGAAATAAATTATTTCGTTCAATACAAAAAAAATAATTTGTCCATCGGTTTATGGGATCTATTTAACACAACAGGCATTACCACCCCAAGAGTATTTAATTATGACAAACTTACTACTACACATATCATTGATTTAAGAACCTCGTATCGCTTCCCAGAAAGCTTTCCTTTACGCCTTGAAGCTGATGTATTATTATATAGTGGCTTAAACGATCGTGAACTTAATAGCAGCAATGACTATCGTAGTAAAAACTCTACCTATGTAGAATTAAGTTATCCGTTGATTAGAGATCAAAAAGTAAACCTAAATGTATTTATGGGAGCTGCTTTTCCTATTAATGGAAGTAAGCACTTATATACCAAAAAAGCACAAAGTGATTTCGACATCGTAAATACAGGTATGACAATCACTAAAAACATTGAAATATTTGATTATAAATTACCTGTTTCGGCAACTGCAATGTGGAATCCCGCTAATAAAATTGCAAGAATTCAATTAGATGTCAATTTATTCTAAGTTTTGAATTTTAATTTGTCAGCTAAAAACTCTCTTTTAATTAAGAGAGTTTTTTTTTATGAACAACTTTTAAATACCTAATAACAGAACATAAGCCAAAACCACTCAAATAAATTAAAATACTGTTAATTCTTAATATGACAACTTGTCATATTCCCTCAAATAATTGTACATTTGCGTTCTTATTAAAACACACTTTTGAAAGTGACTTATGGAAAAGATTATTGATGAAAATAAACAAGGTGAAAGTCTTGTTTTGCAAAATAAACCCGAAAACACAAAAAAATTATTTATCGAAAGTTATGGTTGCGCCATGAACTTTTCGGATAGTGAAATTGTGGCTTCAATTTTGGCCATTAACGGATACAACACTACGCAAACCTTAGAGGAAGCTGACCTTGTTCTAGTAAATACCTGTTCGATTAGAGACAAAGCAGAACAAACGATTCGCAAGCGTTTGGAGAAATACAATGCTGTAAAGCGTATTAACCCAAAAATGAAAGTGGGCGTTTTGGGCTGTATGGCAGAACGATTGAAAGATAAATTCCTAGAAGAAGAAAAAATCGTTGATCTTGTTGTTGGACCTGATGCTTACAAAGATTTACCCAATTTATTGGCCGAAGTCGAAGAAGGCCGTGACGCTATCAACGTTATCTTGTCTAAGGATGAAACATACGGAGATATTTCACCTGTTCGTTTGATGAGCAACGGAATTACCGCTTTGGTTTCTATCACACGTGGCTGTGACAATATGTGCACCTTTTGCGTGGTTCCTTTCACACGAGGAAGAGAACGTAGTCGTGAACCGCAAAGTATCATGAAGGAAATTCAAGATTTGCGGGACAAAGGTTTTAAAGAAATCACCCTTCTTGGACAAAATGTAGATAGTTATTTATGGTACGGGGGAGGTTTAAAAAAAGATTTCGAAAACGCAACCGAAATGCAAAAAGCTACTGCCGTTGATTTTGATCAATTGTTAGAAATGGTGGCGGTAGGTTTCCCCAAAATACGCATTCGTTTTTCAACATCTAATCCACAAGATATGCACGAAAGTGTTTTGCATGTAATAGCGAAACATCCAAATATTTGCAAACACATTCACTTGCCAGTTCAATCTGGAAGCGACCGAATTTTGAAAGAAATGAATCGATTGCATACAAGAGAAGAATATATGACTTTGATAAACAGAATCAGAACAATTATTCCGGATTGCGCCATTTCGCAAGATATGATTGCAGGTTTCCCAACAGAAACTGAAGCCGATCATCAAGACACCATGAGCTTGATGGAATATGTAAAATACAACTTTGGATACATGTACTCCTACTCTGAGCGCCCAGGAACACTAGCCGGACGTAAAATGAAAGACGACGTAGCCGAAGAAACAAAAGCCAGACGTTTACAAGAAATCGTGGATTTACAACAAAAACACGCTTGGTTTCGCTCTGAAGAATTCATCGGCAAAACAGTCGAAGTTTTAATCGAAAAGATTTCAAAAAAATCAAAAGAAGAATTCTCAGGAAGAAATTCCCAAAGTATCACGGTCGTTTTTCCGAAGGAAGATTACAAGATTGGTGACTTTGTAAATGTAAAAATAACTAGTTGTACTAGCGGAACATTGAAAGGTGAAGCGGTTGGGTATTCGGAGATGAATTAAAAAAAAGTTTAAAGTTTAAGGTTTAAAGTTTCACGTTATCGCGAGAACCTTTAAACTTTAAACTAAAAAAACTTTAAACAAATATTTAA
This sequence comes from Flavobacterium ovatum, assembly GCF_040703125.1. Taxonomy (NCBI): domain Bacteria; kingdom Pseudomonadati; phylum Bacteroidota; class Flavobacteriia; order Flavobacteriales; family Flavobacteriaceae; genus Flavobacterium; species Flavobacterium ovatum. The sequence goes on along the minus strand of NZ_CP160035.1, from coordinate 1,701,974 downwards.
TGGAGTCAGTACAAAATATAAAACAACGATTTGAGATTATTGGCAACGAGCCAAAACTTAATCGTGCAATAGAAAAAGCAATACAGGTTGCACCCACTGACATCTCTGTTTTGGTAGTAGGAGAAAGTGGTGTAGGAAAAGAAAGTATTCCAAAAATAATTCACTCCTTGTCACATCGTAAACACGGCAAATACATTGCCGTAAACTGTGGTGCTATACCCGAAGGAACGATTGACAGTGAGCTTTTCGGTCATGAGAAAGGTGCTTTTACAGGAGCTACAAGTACTCGTGAAGGGTATTTTGAAGTTGCGAATGGCGGAACTATTTTCCTTGACGAAGTGGGTGAATTACCGCTTACAACACAAGTACGTTTGCTAAGAATCCTTGAAAATGGAGAATTTCTAAAAGTAGGTTCATCTCAAGTTCAAAAAACAGATGTTCGTATAGTTGCCGCCACGAATGTGAATTTATTTGATGCTATACAGAAAGGAAAATTCCGTGAAGATTTGTATTATCGTCTAAGTACTGTTGATATTGTCCTTCCACCTTTGAGAGAAAGGAAAGATGATATCCACTTACTTTTTAGAAAATTCGCAGCTGATTTTGCTCATAAATACAAGATGCCATCCTTAAAATTAGATGATGGAGCTGTGCAGCTTTTACAAAAATTTCGTTGGAGTGGAAACATTCGTCAATTACGAAATGTAGCGGAACAGATTTCAGTTTTGGAAACAAACCGCGACATCAACGCGATAATTTTACAATCGTATTTGCCTGCAGAAGGTTCTAACTTACCCTCGGTTATTAGTGATCAAAAAGCAGAAAGCGATTTCAGTACCGAAAGAGATATTTTATACAAAGTCCTTTTTGACATGAAAAGTGACTTGAATGATTTGAAAAAACTTACGTTAGAATTAATGAAAAATGGCACAGCCAAAGCTCAAGACATTAATCCTAATTTAATTCAAAAAATATATGGCTCTCAAGAAGATGAAAGTGAGATTGACTTTGAAGAACGCCCTAACACCGCTTTAATTGCAAACCAAAACGATGACAATGAATACGACGAACAAGAAGACAGCTATCTCTTTGCAGAAACCATTGAAGAAGAGGAAGTTCTGAAATTAGAACAAAAGGAAATTGAAATGATTAAAAAATCATTAGAAAAGAACAAAGGAAAACGGAAAGCTGCGGCAGACGAATTAGGGATTTCAGAACGGACTTTATACCGAAAAATAAAACAATTCGATCTTTAAAAAACTAATTACGTTTTTAAAATTCGAAATTACATATATTTGAAACCCAAATAGGAAACTCAAATTTTTATTAAACCTATGAAAAAAACACATCTTATATTTGTCCTATTTATTCTAATCAACTTAACGAGTTGTTCTGTCTATAACTTTACTGGAACAGGAAAAATTGACGCAAAAACTTTTCAAGTCAATTTTTTCCAAAATAACGCTGACTTAATCGACCCTGGTATTGATCGTACTTTCACACTTGCTTTGCAGGACCTTATAATGAATCAAACTAATCTAAACTTAGTGAAAAATGGAGCTGACCTAACCTATGAAGGCGAGATTGTGGACTATAGAATTAGCCCAATGACCGCTACTGCAGATCAACAAGCTTCCCAAAACCGACTAAAAATTATAATAAACGTTCGCTTTTTTAACAAAAAGAAAGAAAAGGATAACTTCGAAAAAACTTTTGAATTTTTCTATGATTACCCAGCGACAACTCAATTAACAGGTAGTACACGGGACACTGCTTTGTCCGATATATTTACCCGAATTACACAAGATATTTTTAACGAGTCATTAGCCAAATGGTAAAATTACAAATTCGTTAAACTTATAATGCAAGAATAATACAATTATGAATGTCACTGAATATACTTATTTAATAAACAAACCGAATTCCATCACTGAAAATCACACTTCAGCTTTGGAAAATGTTTTAGATGAATTTCCTTATTTTCAAAGTGCACGTGCGCTTCGACTAAAAGGACTATACAATCAAAACAGCTTTAAGTATAACTATGCTCTAAAAGTAACAGCGGCGCATACGACCGATAGAGCTATTTTGTTTGATTTTATTAGTTCAGACTCCTTTACCTCGATTCAACGAGAGCTATTTGACAAAAAAGCTGCAGAATTATTAAACATTACTGTTATTGAAAGCCAAGCCGTTTTAGCAGATAAAAAGGTCACAACAAATACCATTGAAGATTCTATTTTAACATCAATCAAAGAAGCTTCTTCAACTGAAAACACAAATGAAATTCAAGATGTAGAAGACAAACTTTCTCTCGGAGCACCTTTAGATTTTTCAAAAACAGAAAAACACTCTTTTCAAGAATGGCTTCAATTATCAAGAATACAACCTATTGATAGAGAAAAAGAAACTATTAGCGTTCCTCAAACTCCTGAACTTACAGCTGAAAAGAAGAAAAAATCGCAGTTAATTGATAAATTCATACAGTCAAGTCCTAAGATTTCCCCGGTTAAACAAGGAAGTAGTCCCACTATACAAATTGACATCAATAAAGAAGACCATACTTACTTGATGACAGAGACATTAGCTAGAGTCTATTTGGAACAAAAAAAATATCAAAAAGCGATACAAGCATATGAGATATTAATTTTGAAATATCCAGAAAAAAGTAGTTTCTTTGCAGACCGTATCTCAGATATTAAACTTTTACAACAAAATAATTAAACATACAATGAGCACATTTTCAATTTTTTTAGTTTTAATCACAATAGTTTGCTTTCTATTAATTGTAGTAATCATGGTTCAAAACCCTAAAGGAGGTGGATTATCATCTACATTAGGTGGATCTACACAAATGGGTGGTGTACAAAAAACGACTGACTTTTTAGACAAAAGTACTTGGACGCTAGCAACTATCTTAATTGCATTAATTTTATTATCAACTTTAAGCTTCACAGGAGGCTTAAGTGATACTGATTCTAAAATCATTGACAATACTACTCAAACTGCTGCTCCTGCTCCAGTTCAAAATGCTCCAGTAAGTCCAGCAAAATAATTATTTTGCACTTCATAAAATTAAAAAAAATGCCAGCCTGTCAAAGCTGGCATTTTTTTTAGGAAAAATTGTCAGGAGCAAGGGACTGGCACAGTTTCTGAGCGCTCAAAAGCATCATACTAATTTTTAATCTTTTAAAATAAATAAAAATCATGGCATTAAACATCAAACCACTTTCAGACAGAGTTCTTATTGAGCCAGTTGCCGCTGAAACCAAAACTGCGTCAGGAATTTTTATTCCAGATACTGCCAAAGAAAAGCCCCAAAAAGGAACTGTTGTAGCTGTAGGAAATGGCACAAAAGATCATGTAATGACTGTAAAAATTGGAGACACCGTTCTTTACGGAAAATATGCTGGTACTGAATTAAAATTAGAAGGTACTGACTATTTGATTATGAGAGAAGATGACATTCTTGCAATAATTTAAAAATTTGTTTCAAGTTTCAAGTTTCAGGTTTCAAGTTGTGAACCTGACACGAAATTTTAAACAAAGAAAACTTTAAACATTAAACAAAAATTTAAGATGGCAAAAGATATAAAATTTGATATTGAAGCACGTGACGGACTAAAGCGTGGTGTTGATGCATTGGCAAATGCAGTAAAAGTAACTTTAGGACCAAAAGGTCGTAACGTAATTATTGGAAAATCATTTGGAGGTCCTACAGTGACTAAAGATGGGGTTTCGGTTGCTAAAGAAATCGAATTAAAAGACCCATTAGAAAATATGGGAGCTCAAATGGTTAAAGAAGTAGCTTCAAAAACTAATGACTTAGCAGGAGACGGAACAACAACTGCAACAGTATTAGCTCAAGCTATCGTAAAAGAAGGTTTGAAAAACGTTGCTGCAGGTGCAAATCCAATGGACTTAAAAAGAGGAATCGACAAAGCTGTAGAAGCAATCGTAAAAGATTTAGCTAAACAAGCTAAAGTAGTTGGTTCTGATTCAGATAAAATCAAACAAATTGCATCTATCTCTGCAAATAATGACGAAGTAATTGGTGAATTAATCGCTACTGCTTTCGCTAAAGTTGGAAAAGAAGGTGTAATTACTGTTGAAGAAGCAAAAGGAACAGAAACTTATGTGGATGTTGTAGAAGGAATGCAGTTTGACAGAGGATACCTTTCTCCCTACTTTGTGACTAATTCTGAAAAAATGGAAGTAGAACTTGAAAACCCATACATTCTTTTGTATGACAAAAAAGTTTCTTCTTTAAAAGAATTATTACCTGTATTAGAGCCAGTGGCTCAATCAGGAAAACCATTATTGATTATTGCTGAAGACGTAGATGGTGAAGCACTTTCTACTTTGGTTGTAAACAAATTGCGTGGAGCCTTGAAAATTGCGGCTGTAAAAGCACCAGGTTTTGGAGACAGAAGAAAAGCAATGTTGGAAGATATTGCTATCTTAACTGGTGGAACCGTAATCTCTGAAGAAAGAGGTTATACTTTAGAAAACACAACTTTAGAAATGTTAGGTTCTTGTGCTAAAGTTACAATCAACAAAGACAACTCTACTATTGTAAGTGGTGCTGGTGAAGCGGAAATGATTAAAAACCGTGTGAACCAAATCAAAGGTCAAATGGAAGCTTCGACTTCTGACTATGATAAAGAAAAATTGCAAGAACGTTTGGCTAAATTAGCTGGTGGTGTTGCTGTTCTTTATGTAGGCGCTGCCTCTGAAGTTGAAATGAAAGAGAAAAAAGACCGTGTTGACGATGCTTTACACGCAACTCGCGCTGCTGTAGAGGAAGGTATTGTTGCTGGTGGAGGTGTTGCTTTATTAAGAGCCAAAAGCGCTTTAAAAGATATCACTGCTGAGAATGCTGACGAAGCTACAGGAATTCAAATTATTGCTCGTGCTATCGAATCTCCTTTGCGTACTATTGTTGAAAACGCTGGTCTTGAAGGATCAGTAGTAGTAGCAAAAGTAGCAGAAGGCTCAGGAGATTACGGATACAATGCTAAAACGAATGAATACGTTGATATGCTTGCTGCAGGAATCATTGACCCTAAGAAAGTAACTCGAGTAGCATTAGAAAATGCAGCATCTGTTTCCGGAATGATATTAACGACTGAATGTGCCTTGATTGACATCAAAGAAGAAGGCCCAGCTCATTCTCATGGTGGTGGTATGCCAGGAATGATGTAATTCTTACTTCATTATAAAACTTTAAAATCCGTTCATTTATTTGAACGGATTTTTTTTTTTGCTCCACATTAAACTATTTCAAAATAAAGTAGTCTAATTTTACGACGAAAAGATGCAAATCAAATTTTTGAATTTTCTAAAAAAACTTTGGAGTAAAATATAAATTAGTTTAGTCCAATTTGCGTGAAGGATAGAAATGAAAAGCCCACCAACAAGTGCAGCGCTAGTGGAACTTGTTGAGGACTTGCAATGAATAGCCTGACCCGCTTTTTTCGGCGGGGCACGCCAAAAAAAATATTTATCAAACAGAATAGACGTTATTAGTATTTTATTAACAAAAAGACATTGCATTTGTACTTAAATTTACCCACAATAACCAATTACATTATTTTTAACCAACCTAACATTTTTCTCAAAATGAGATTAAAACTTGCCATCATTAGCTTATTGTTTTTCGCACACTCTTATTCGCAAACAATCAATAACACCGAAAAAATAAATTCAGTCATTGAAAACTATTTTCGACTAGATAGAGAAAATATTCACGTTCAATTCAACAAGGATACTTATGTAAACAATGAAGATATCGGTTATAAAGGATATGTGTTAAGCAAAAACAATGGCAAACCAAATGCTAGTACTACCAATGTGCAATTGGTTATTTATGACGACCAAGAGCAAATTGTTCTAAAACAATTACTTTATACTACAAAGGGTAATTTTGCAGGTGGCTTGCATTTGACAGACAAATTTAAATCTGGAATCTATCACTTCCATTTTTACACCAACTGGATGAATAATTTCAATGAAGATGATTCCTTCACACAAACGATTGAAATTATTGACAAAAACGAACCTTATAATTTAAAATCTTCCGAACCTAACTGGAAAACTGCTCAAGCAACATTTTTTCCTGAAAGCGGTATTATCATAAATGCGATAAACAATACTGTAGGTGTAAAAATAGCAGATTGTAATCAAAAAGGAATTGAAGTTAATGAAGCTATAATCGTGGATTCAAAGTCTAATGAAATCACCCGTTTCAACACCAATAAAATGGGAAATGGAAGCTTCTACTTTATTCCTGACCGCAACGAAACATACTCTTTGAAGATAAAAACAGATAAACTAAATATTACACAGTTATTACCAAATATTTCCGAAACAGGAATTGCATTAAGCTACAATAACAATCTTCCTAAAAACATCATTGCAGTAGCCGCAAAAACAAATGAGAAAGGTCTGGAATTATATAAAGGAAAAAAGTTTACTATAATAATTCATCAAGACGGAAACTCTATTCAAAAAGAATTTACGTTTAAAGGAGAAGACACGGAAGAGGTTTTACTTTTTGATAAAAAATATTTATCAAATGGTGTAAATATCATTCGTTTAATCGACGAAAACCTAAATGAAATCACAGAACGATTGGTCTATCAATATGGTACAGAAAAGGTAAAAACCACCATTGAAGCAAAAACTATTGCAAATGATAGCATCATATTATTAGGTAAAACAGACATAAAACAAGCCAACATAAGTATCAGCGTATTACCTCAAGAGAACATCAATAACAACCAAAAAACTTCTATATTAGGAAGTTTCTATCTCAATGCGTATTTAGACTCTCCTGACAACAATAACTATACTTATTACGACAGTGAAAACAAGTCTCAAAAACAAGACATGGAACTTTTAATGCTTAATCAAACGAGAAGCAAGTATATTTGGGAAAATATTAAAAACAAACCACCTAAAGTAAATTATAACTTCAACAAAGGAGTAACCATCAGCGGAAAAGTAGAAAAGAATACAACTGGTAATTCCAAATACCGTATTTCACTTATTTCCTTAAAAAACAATGTATTTGAAGAAACAGCTATAGACCAAAATAGTAATTTCAAGTTCGAAAATTTCTATGCACAAGATTCGACGGTTTTTCTATTGCAAATGATTAATGAAAAAAGCGTAGTCAAATTCACTAATATAGAAGCTAGAGTAACACCAAATGAATCCAAATTCACTTTGCCTTTACGATTTGAAAAAAATCTATGTCCTATAGAAAAAAAACCAGAGAACAACTTTTTGTTTTCTAAATCTCCATTTGAAGGAGGAGCCATTGACTTAACAGGTGTTACGATTCAAAATACTTTTAAGAAAGAAGTATTCAAACACAAAGATGACATGAGTATGAATGCCACAGCCTTCAAAATTGAAGACAACGAATTTGGCAACGTTCTTGATTTTATTGGCCGAAATGGATTCCGAACAGGTATAGACCCTGAAGAAAACACCGCCTATATACGCAATACTAGAGATGCCTTTTCAGATAACCCTCCAGCAGTTTATTTAGATAACGCAATTGTGTTTGACTATAATTTATTGTACAGTCTTGACCTTACTGAAGTTGATGAAATTTATATTGATAAAACAGGAGCTTCAGATACATCTGCAAGTAGCTCTGGAACCATTAAAATATTCCTTAAACAGGGAGGGAATAAAAATGACTATTTTAGAGCAAAATACACATCGTTAATAGTAACGACAGGATTCACTAAAAATATTGAATTTAAAAATGCTAGTTTTGAATCTCAAAAAGAATATTTCTATTTTGGGACACTCAATTGGACATCGAATATTGCTATAAAAGACAACCCAAACTACGAACTAAAATTCCCTAAAGCAGGACAAAAGGAAATCAAGGTTCTAATAGAAGGTATAGCTGCTGATGGACAATTAATCTCTGAATACCAAACGGTTCCAGTGCAATAAAATACTAGAATCGCCTATTATTACACAAACAAAAAACCCGATTAAACTAGATTTAATCGGGTTTTTTGTTTGTATTCACTAAAATTCTATTTCTTAGAGAAATCTAAATTAGTAACATAAGTTAATCTCACAGTAGGATTAGATTCTTGAATGGTATTCCCAAAATTCCAAATCTGTTGATGAATATAATTTAATTGTACTTGATTATGAGCATTAATGTTGTACCCAAGACCTGCAATAACTCTATTTTGATTGAAAAAAGTTTTACCCGCATTAGTTCCAATATTCACAAAAGCTTCATCACCTACAATTCCAAATAGTTTAGTTTTATCATTTTCTTTAGTAATCGTATAATTTGCCAAGAACATATAACGCATTCTGTTTCTATAGTCATAATGATCAATACCATAATCATTAGAAATAGGATCTCTGACCGCTACCCCAACAAACCTATTTTCATCACGCAATCTGTGGATGAATTTAAAATCACCGCTTGTATGCGTATAAGTTCCCTGAATCCAAACGTGATCCTCAGGAATATCCATCTTATTTATCGGTGTCTCACCATAAACATACGTATTGTAATGCGAGTACCCTATGCTCCCAACAAATTTTTTACAAAATTGATAATCCAAACTTGGTCGAACAAACCACTGTTGTTTTTGATTCAAACCATCCGTATACCTCATGGTGGCTTCAAGGGTAAAAGACAGCTTTTTGGTAAGCATATTTTTGCCTACATAATGCAACCAGACATTATTGTTTTCTGTTTTTACTTGTGCAAAAGAAACCTGTACAGCACTTAGACTAATTAATAAAAAAAGAAGAATCGATTTTTTCATTTTAATAATTTAAAATATTATTGTTACTATTTATCCATCTGTGCTAATACCAAAATATTTACCAGCCACAAATCACACAAATTTCTATAATTTTTCAATTAAAACGGTGTAATTTGTGACTGGAAATAAATTTCATCAGTTATTCTGGTAACCTTTGGTTATTATATTGCAGATATCAACTTACGACCAGCTAAATCATGGTCTGAAAGTGGTTTATGCTTCTCAAGACCTATAATTTTAACGGTACCTCCATTAGATTCATAATCATGTTTAAAATGTTCTAAATTTTCCATTACAGAATGATCTACCAATTTGGTGTTTTTCAAATCAATCACCACATTAAATCCAGAAGGAATTGCATCTAATTTTCTTTTAATCCCCAAAAAGTTTGTGAAGATAGCGGCTTTATCAATTTCAACCAAATAATTATCTCCTTCAAATGACACTAATGTGGGTGCTTTAAAGAAAGAAGAAATTGGAGTACCATTGATAACATGAATGACCATTTTTAAGACAATACCAGCAGCAATACCAACTAACAGATCTTCAAATAAAGTAAAGAAAATTGTAACCAAGAATATTGCTAATTGCTCTTTTCCGATGTTAAAAGTATGGATAAACTCTTTTGGGTGCGCTAATTTGACCCCTACAGCAATCAACATTGCAGCCAATGCAGCATTTGGAATTAACTCCAAAATTGGAGCTGCCAATAAAACAAATAAGAAAATAAACAAACCATGAAAGAAGTTAGCCCAGCGAGTAACCCCACCGTTATTGACATTAGAAGAAGAACGAGCAACTTCTGAAATCATTGGTAAACCTCCCATGAAAGCAGCCAAAACATTACCAAAACCAACTGCAATTAAATCTTTGTTCATATTTGATTTACGTTTGAAAGGATCTAACAAATCAATTGCTTTTACAGTCAACAATGACTCTAAAGACCCTACTAAGGCAAACATAATTACATATTTAATAAACAATCCTGTTTGTGAAAAACCTGCAAAACTAGCATTGAAATTAATACTATCGGCTAAACTACCAATCTTAACCAAGGCATAAGCAGGTTCTGTTTCTTTAAAGTGCATATACAGTTCACATGGTATAGCAAACAACAGTACAACCAATGGAGCAGGAATCATTTTTATCGTACTATTTTTAATTCTAGGCCAACCTAACATAATGGTTAAACTAACGACACCAATGATCGACGCTTTAGGATCAAAATTAGCAATAAAATTAGGAATATTAGCCAATAATTCTAGTGGCCCTTTTCCTTTTGCCAATGCTGGATTATCATTCAACAAAATTGGAATTTGCTTTGCGATGATCATAATTCCAATAGCAGCCAACATTCCGTGAATGGCAGAAAGTGGAAAAAAATCAGCCAGTTTACCCAGTTTAAAAACTCCAAATAATACCTGGACAAATCCAGCTACGACCATAGCACCTAAGGCTAAATGCCATCCTAACTCAGGGTTTCCGTTACCAAATTCCCCTACTGCTCCTGCAACAATAACAATCAATCCTGCAGCAGGACCTTTGATGGTCAATCGAGAACCCATGATAAAACTCACTAACAAACCACCAATCATGGCAGTTATCAACCCCATTATAGGAGGGAATTCAGATGCCTTAGCAATCCCTAAACTCAAAGGCAAAGCCAATAAAAAAACGATAAAACCAGAAATTACATCCGATTTAAAATTCTCTTTTAATCCCGCTAATCCATCAGCTGGAATAAATTTTTTATGTGTTGACATATGTATATTTTTAAATTAATTTTTTATGAAAATTATGATGATCTGTATGATAAAGCGTGATAGGTTTTAATATGCTGTCCTAAAAATAAACGTGCATAAATGCGAATTCCTGCAATACCGGCAATAATAAAACTTAATGAAATCAGGAATGCTAATAAAACTTGGTCACTTTCAATATGACTGAAAATAATATCAACTCCTACAAACGTACTCGTTATAGGAAAACCTATTACACCTAATACCGCAATCAAAAAGAATATAGCAAACTTAGGATGCTCATAAGAATGCCCTAAATACTGATTTAAATTAATTGTTTTTTCGATAGCTGCTAAACGCAATAAAGCGATATAACCCACAATACCAGCTATTAAAGAACCTGATAAATAAATCACCAATTCATTTATAGTAACGGTATCATTGAAAGAGATTGCCAATGAAATCCAGAAGTAATTCATAATGATTAAAACCCATGCAATAAATGGACTCCTTCTTTCTGAAAAGGATTTAAACACCAAAACCAAACCAATAAAAGCAAAGGTTTCTGGAAGTACTTCACGAATTGTAGCAGGTAATTCTACTTTATACAAAAAAGCAAAAAAGCCTAAAAGATAAATGGGAATAAAGATCAGATATAGAAACCCTAAAGTTAAAAAATCAAATTTGTGACCAATATCCTTTAATGGCTTCCAAAGAATTAAATCCATGAAACGCTCTAGCTTAAACTCTTTTAAACTCAAAATATACAACGTATTTGCTAATCGTTTTGAAAAACCATTTTCTTTAGAAATAGCCTTTGGAGTAAAAGTGTAAAACTGCTCCTTTATCAAATAACTCACTACAGAAGGAGAAACTAACAATTGGTACGTTCTTAAAAAAGCATTTCCCGCTATATGAACCAAAGCTAAATTATCAAAGCCTAAAGCAATTTCAACAAAAATTAAACCTATTTGAACAATGGACCCATAAGCCACTTGACTCTTGACAGACGATTGTACTCTTGCCATAAAATAAGCCATAAAACTAGTCGTGAATCCCATTAAAACAATAGCCACACGAACCGATGTTTGGTTTTCCCAAAATGGAAATGTACGTAACATCAAGAACAAGCCTAAATGCACAGAAAGTGAACCATAAAAAATGGCGCTTGAAGGCGTTGGTCCTTCCATAGCACGAGGCAACCAAGAAGAAAATGGCAATTGAGCCGATTTTGCGGCAGCAGCCAAAACGATACCTAATGAAATAAAAACCCCAATAAAAGTATGATTTTGCAAATGCTCGTTAACCAATTGAGCATTATTTAATTTCATGAACGTAATATTTTCGTGCCACAAATGATGACTCGCCCACATAGCTAGAATAATTCCAACATCTCCAATACGATAGACTGAGAAAACCTTAAAAGCATTTTTCACAGGCAAATTACGGTCTCTGTAGAACGCAATCAACAAGAAAGAAGAAATACCGATAATCTCCCAACCCACGAATAAAGTTTCGAAATTCCCAGATAAAATCGCCAGATTAAATCCAAAAAAGAAAAGCAAAACCGTGCAAAAAAATCGCTTATATCCTTCTTCACGGTGCAAATAGTAACGTGAATAAGTGGTAATCATAAACGTCAAAAGAGCTCCTAACAATAAGAATACTACAGATACTTTATCTAAATAAAATTCGATAAAAAACTCGTAGCCTACTGTTCTTAAAATAGTGATTTCTTTCAAATCTAAATCAGGTGCGCCAATAAGCAACCATTTTACAGTGAAACCAATTAAGGTCAATAACTGTATTAAAACAGTATAAAAAGCGACACGAGATATATACACTTCCTTTGTAGAAGGTAGGAACAAACTTATTACAAAACCAAAAAATGGCAGTAATAAAAAAAACTGCAAAAATGAATTCATCTTTATATATATTTTTAGTTAAGAATACTTATTGGAAGGTTCTCTTTGAAATTATCATCAAACATATTTTCTACGTATCTTTTTGCAATTTGGTCTTGAATCGTTTCATAGACATCAAACTTTTCATTTTCAAAAACATACAAAACCTTCGTCTCAGGATGAACCGCTACCAATCTTACCCATTCGTTTTTAAACCATTCGTAGGTTTGTGGGGATTTTGAAATAGCATTAAAAACAATTTCAGGAAAATGTTCTACCACCACCATTAAACGAACAGGGTCATGAACCTCGATCATCTGACTCGGCAAACCTGGTCGTAAATCACCATCAATACCATTGGCAACACCCAAAAGTCCCATAACATTATGAGGTAATTTTGTTCCTGCCCCTAGTTTTTGATTATCGACTCTGGAGAAATAATATTCGAGATTGATTCCGCCACATACCGGTGCAACAGCGTTAAGGATTCCAACTAAATAATCTCCATTTGGGTCTGAACTATAATCAAAAGAATTCATAAAAGAACGACGGTCCAAAAACAAATCTCTTGAGAGCGTTCTACGTCCCACTACACATAATGCATTAGTAGCATGATTTAATTCTGGTCTTGGTTCAAATAAAGAAACTGAACGTCGACGCACTTTTTCATGAACTTCTTCTAAAGATTGGTTGGAATCAATAGATTCAAAACGTCTAGAACGTTCTTTAGCATTTTTATCTAAAGCAATATTTAAAGTTTGTATATTCGTTTGATGAGTTTTTAAATTTGATTCCAAAATCAATTCTTCATCAAAGAAAGTAATATCGTCACGAGTGGTATCATGCAGCGCACCAACAAACTGAGTTGTTTCTGGAATTGTAATCCCTCTCGTTTCTAATATAGTTCTTACCTTTTTATCATTTGCCATATAAGCAAACACTTTGGCATTTACAGAACCTGGTCTTCCACAACAAGCTCCGCAATCATAACCCGCATAATGTGTATTATTTGCACTTGTAGCTCCATGACCAACTAAATATACTAGCGAAGAAAATCCTTCAATCAAGCCAACACTACGTAAAACACCCTCTACTCTTTGCGCCATTTCTTCAGGTTTAAACCCAATTTGCAAATCGTTTTCTGAAGGATTCTTAGCATCAAAATCAATGGACAAAGTTGATTTTTTATCCAAATGCCTGAAGGAAGAACTAGTCGCAGGAGTCATTGTTGGCTTAAAAATATTAAGAAACAAACGCAATGCAGACGAAAAACCTAAAGTTTGGGAAATAATCCAACCAGGAATTAGAGAATGAGAATATTTATTATACTGAATATCAGTCTCCCTTTTTTTAGAAACTCCAATTTCTTTAATTAAAAACTTAGGAGTCACTGGCGCGGGACACAGTTTAGTGTAAAACTTACCATCAATAGGTTGGTAAAAGAACTCGACATTAAAATGTCCTGGAGTACCAAAAGTCTCAGCATGAGCATCTTGTTTTTCTACGTGACGACGAATAGAGCATTCTCTATCATCAATACAAAACAAAGCTTGAAAACTAGGATTCTCAATTGGTTTTGTTGTGCTCGCAGTTGCTTTAACGCCTAATAATACTTGGTCATATAGTGTCCATTCAAAAGCTTGTTGCCATAGCGAAAGCACTTCATAAAGCTCATCATATTTTACCTCAGCAAACAATTTAATAGGCGCCTGGGTAATTAAATGACTAATAGGCGCCCAGTTTAATCCAAATTCGCCATCCAAAGCATCAATTTCCAAAAGTAATTCAAAGAGAATCACCTCTTTTAAAGAAATTTTTCTTCTATCCAATAAAGATTCTGGTTGATTTTCAATAGCTGCAATCATACCAGACCAACCTGGGTGAGCAAACTGTTGGTCAAATAAATATTCTTCAAAATATTTTTCGTCACCAACTAAAATATGGAGCAGTTTCTCCATTGTTAAAGTTTCATCCAACAATAATTCTTTGGCCCTCTTCTGTTTGAAGAGGCTTACATAGCTTGTTTTTTCTAATTGTCTTAGGGATGCTAAAAAACCATCTTCATGTAATGGCAAAGACCAAATGGCAATTCCTTGATCAAGATAACTACACAACACTCTAAACAAAGAAGAGTGTACTAATTTATCAAGGTTAATTTTATATTCTACTTTCCAGTGGGAACGCAGCTTTCCTATTCTAGGGTTACTTGACAAATCATACTCTTTGTTCAATAGCTTATCCAGCCATATTTTTTGTTCATTGAGTGATTTTTTTTTAAATAAAACCTGATGAAGTATGCTACTACTTATCTCTTTTTCGCTGTACTTATTTCTAAACTCAGACAATGACATATAAGTTTTGTAACCAAAAATCTCGGCTGATTCATGAAGTGCAGTAAAAAACTTTCTATCTTGAAAAGCATGAAGCGTATTGTGATGCACAAAATCCTTCAAAGGAGCTTGCGCAGGCAAATAGTGCGTCAGGTGATGAAGTACAGACTGTTCTTCAAAACCTAATTTTGTATGTTTCATTTTTGATTTATATCAATAAATTAATGAATATTTTTAAAACAATTTAACCTAAAAAGGCCTTTCAATTATTTTAAAAAAATGTTTTTATATCTAAAAACGTAATTTATTGTACATCAATTTTCCAATTACAAAATAATAAATAAAGAGGTATTTTCCCTTTGTTTAAAAGAGAAACAGTAGTGTAAAAAGATTTGTTTTCCTTTTCAAGAAAGCTAAAATTAACTTTTTTGGAATAAGAACAAAATAGCTGGCTTTTAAATTCAACCTCTACATCGTCAAAAAAATCGTTATCGATACCCGGATCAGAGTAAACAGTCTCGAAAATTGCTTTGTTATTATGGAAATTTGAATTGGAAAATAAAAAAACCTCCTTAGAAAGACAATTTGCTGGCGCTGCAAATGTTTGTGCTTTTCCACATAAAAGGTAGAAAAATGCTACCAGCAATGCTGATAACAAATAATCCCCCCTTTTATTTTTTTTATTCATAAAAAATAGCAAAAAACTAAATTTCAATTAAAAACATGCAACTATTCGTCTGAAGTTGGCGATTTCTTTGCAAATTTAATAATAACTGGCGAAAGAGTAATAATAACTAATCCAATAATTATCATTTCGATGTGATTTTTTAAATCAATTTGATAATTCTCAAGTAAAAACCCATATAAATAGTGGCCTGCGAAGATTAATGCAAAAGACCACAAAAAAGAGCTAACGACATTAAAAAACATAAACTTTTTCTTTTCCATAGAAACAATTCCAGCAACTATAGGTGCAAAAGTCCTAAATATAGGAAGAAATCTAGCAAAAATGATTGCTCTACCACCATGTCTTTCAAAAAAATCTTTAGACTGAATGAGGTATTTCTTTTTGAACCAAAAACTATCTTCTTTATTATACAAGTAATAACCACTTTTAGCTCCAAACCAATAGCCAATAATATTACCCAGAATACCTGCAATACCGACTACAGTAGATAGCACAAAAACATTGATAAAATCGCTTTCTAAGACTAATACGTTTTCAATCAATTCTCTGTTGTAAATTCCCGCCAAAAAAAGCAAACTGTCTCCAGGTAAAAAGAAACCTGCAAACAAACCAGTTTCGGCAAATACTATAAACAACACGATATATAAACCTACTTTTATCCCATTTATATCAAAGTGAATATAAAAAAGAGGATCCACTAAATTCTTCCAATCAAAGCTACTCATAGTCTATTATTTTTACACACAAAATTTGCCGTGAAAGTAGGTATAATTTAGTTTAACAACAATTTATTATTGCTTTTTAGAAATTTATTAACGTATAAGAACAACTTCTTAAATAATTCGTTTAAATTGATGGAATAGAAATACTGAAATAGCAACCTTTAACTTTATTTACCTGATAAATACTACAGCTTTCTTTCCTGGCCCATCAAAGGAATTGTACAGTCATAACCATAGATTTCCTTTATTTTTATCCGAAGAGCATCAGCTGGTTCATTCTCACCATGAACTAAAAAAATCTTTTTCGGTTTAGTTTCTAAGTCCGAAAGCCAGCCTAACAAATCATGTTGATCACCATGAGCTGACAAGCCTTGAATTTGTAATATCTTAGCTTTTACATTATAATAATTTCCGTAAATTTTTATGGATTTCGCACCTTCTATTAATTTTTTACCCCGAGTTCCTTCTGCTTGATATCCAACTATAATGATCGTTGTTTCTGGAATACCAATATAATTTACTAAATAACTCAAAACACGTCCCCCTGTTATCATTCCACTAGCGGCAATCACAACTTTAGGTCCTTTATCATTAATAGCCGCCAATGTTTCTTGGTAATCAGCGTTAATAGCAAACATTTTTGACATCGATTGACAATCTGCCAATGTTAACTTATGCCATTTGGTATTATTAAAAAAAACTTCAAAAGCACTTGCTCCCATTGGTGAATCCACTATATAAGGCACGTCAGGAATCCTATTTTCATTTTTTAATTGCCACAATAAAAACATTACACTTTGAGCCCGTTCCACTGCAAAACTGGGTATAATAACCGTACCTCCATTACTAACAGTCTTATTAACATACAACTCCAATTCTAATTTGGCATCAGTATCAGGATGTAATCTGTCACCATACGTACTTTCAAGAAAAATATAATCAGCCACTTTGGGTTTTGTCGGAGGAAAAAGCAACACATCATCATCTCTACCAACATCACCAGAGAATACCAATGTTTTCCCTTCGGCAAATAAACTGATGCTGCAAGCGCCAATAATATGTCCTACCAGATTAAAAATAACTTCGCTTCCGTCTTCCAAAATAAGTTTTTCACCAGGTTGTACCACACTAAAAAGAGGAAACACCTTCTTAGCCTGTTCTACTGTATATAAAGGTTCTGGTATTTCATGTATCGAATATTTCTCTTTAATTGCTTTTTCAGCTTCTTCTTCTTGAATTTTAGCGCTATCTAATATGATTAATTTCGCCACAGCTGCTGTGGGACCAGTACAATAAATCTTTCCTTCAAATCCTTGATTCACAAGTCTTGGCAACCAACCACAGTGATCTAAATGTCCATGAGTTAACAAAACCACGTCTATTGAAGAGGCTAAAACGGGCAAAGGCTCCCAATTGAGTTCCCTTAACGGTTTAATCCCTTGAAAAAGTCCACAATCTATCAAAATCGACATTTCGCTAGTTTCTATCAAGGTTTTAGAACCTGTTACGGTTCCTGCTCCTCCTATAAATTTTACTTTCATACCCCTAAATATTAAGATTAAACATTTACTGCTAACTCAAAAACATCTACAAAGCTCTGTAACCTCTTTTAAAATATTCTTTTCCCTTCTTGGACTTATCATAATTTCACTTAATTTCTCTGGACTAGTCGTTAAATCTCTAGCCAAAATAACGCCTAATGACAACAATTTTTCTTTTTCAGCTAAAGTAATAGTAGTTAAGCAGGTCACAGGGTAAAGACAGTCACGATAATTCTTAACTTTTATGCTGTTATCTTTAGGATAGTCCCAACTCAATAATTTTATATCATTACATATTGCAAAATCTTTTGCATCAGAAGTAAATCTATTATTAGTAGCAATCCAACATTCAGAAATTTGATCTTTTTGCGAAAAAATTTTATGGCTTACTTGCTTCAGATCATTGTACCTAGAAAGAATATACATGGGAACTTTTACGTCTGAGGCTGCTTCTTTACTACCGTGAAACTTGCACTCAATCATTGCAATACGATCATTCTTTTTTACCAATACATCCACTTCATGCGAAACACACCTACCTTGTAGCGTTAAATTAGTTATGGCTTCATATTTTTCAGATTCAAAAATCCGAGCAATATATTGTTCAAAGTAAAATCCTGCGGGACCAAGCAAATGTATAGCCGTTTTTACGTTATATCTTGCAGCATGAAAATTAGCATTCTTTTTCAGTAGACTAAATGCTTTTTTGTAAATATTTTTAGTTGTGATACCATCATAAACCTCATTAGTTAGTTTTTGCAAAATTTTATCCACAACAATTACGCTTGCCCCTGAATTCAAAAGAGATCTTTTCAATTTTTCGGGGTCATAATCGACACTATCTCCAGATTGCCTTCTTACTTTCATATCTCAAATATTTTGATTCTTAACAAAAAAAAACGACACTTAAAGATAAGCAAAAAAAAAGGGAAATTGCAATTCTGAGTTAAAATACAAATGAGACTAAAAAATGCAACTTCAGCAATCTACCCCAATGGAATCACATCAACCTCCACCTTAACGCGATGTTCACCTGAGCTAAAAATTATTCCTTTTAAGGGAGATATGTCCGAATAATCACGACCATATGCCGTAACAAGATGACGTTCTCCTGGAATGATATTATTAGTAGGGTCAAATTCACACCAACCCATTTCTGGTACATAAACGGAAATCCAAGCGTGTGAAGCATCAGAACCTTGTAGTTTAACTTTCCCTTTTGGAGGCAAAGTTTCTAAATAACCACTAACATAACGAGCAGCAAAACCTAAACTTCGCAGGCAAGCAATCATCAAATGAGTAAAATCTTGACAGACTCCTTTACGTTCTTTCAAAACAGTTTTTAATGGCGTATTTAAGTTAGTCGCTCCAGAATTGAATTCAAAATCGGTAAAGATCTTTGAAGACAACTTTGCTATTGCTTCATAAAAAGGTGTGTCAGCGATCAAACAACTTTCCGCAAAAGTTTTAATTTCATCATCCCAAAAAATAAATGGACTTGGAAGTTGGTATTGTAGTAATTCATTTTTTAAAGCCAATTTGGTTCTAAACAAATGCAATACCGCTTCGCAAGAAATTGAATTAACAAATAATAACTTAGAAGGAAACACCTCAACTATACTAGTAGCAGTTACCTGTAGTACTTTATGGGGTTTTAAAATTGAAAAATAGTACTTAGTATTATCGAAATAATCTTTTCTTGGATATAAATTCTGAGGCTTGGGCTCAATTGTTAACTTATAATCTTCGCACACTTGCGAAACAGAATTTACAGGATGTAAACAAATGATACATTGATAATTATGCACTGCATTTACGTACGTATAGGTCGTTTTATGTACTAATTTATACTTCATCAGAATCAATTTTTTCAGTGTCTAAAAAGGAAAGTTGCATCACCGAGTGATTAAAATACAAACTAGATAATCCATTGGTTACAGAAGAAAGAAGGTTAGAAACGACATTAATAGTCTCATCCAAAACTTCTCTGTAATTTGCTTCATCAGCCTGAACTAATTCCTCCGGGTCAATTAATTTTATTATAGTACTGGCTTCTAGCACTTTCTTTTCAGCAATACTTAACTGGTTCAATTCTGATTTTTTTGGTAATTGACCAATATTGTATGAAAGTGTATCCAGAATATACGCCAGCGTGTAAGGAGAGTTTTTCTCTAAGAACAACATATTAATTACAGCCACCAAACTAATTTGAGATTTATAAATACTTCTATACTGAGCCAACAAATTATGATTTTCAAGTACTGATTCCAATAAAAGTTGCTCCACCTCATCGCTCCTTTTAAAACAGAATAAGGTTTGAATAACCGAAATAAGCGACAAGAATCGTTCAATATTTTTTCCGGCTTCAAATAGAAAAAATCCATTCTCCCTTGGTAATGTTTCATAGGTATTACCATAAAACGCCATCATTCGGATATATAATTTATCTAAACCATGAGTAGTTCTACTAAGATTATTAGCATTCGACTCTTTTAGCCCCGTCAAACTATCTTCTATAAGGCTGATAATTCTTTTGGTATCATGATTCCATTTTTCACTGATGTGATTGATAGAATACAACAACGACTGCACATTATAAGCAACAGAACCTTCTTTTTCAGGATCTTTAATAAGTGAAATTAATTCTGCCAATGGTTTTTCAAAAACAGTTTCATCTTCTACTCCATCCTCACCTACAAACCCAGGATAGGATTGCGTCAGATGTGTCAAAGCCTTTAATAAAACTATTAGAAACTCCGGTTGTTTTTTTCCGTGATTACTTACATTTTCGTTTAATCTGCTAAAAATAATTTTAAGAAAACCCGTTAAAACCATGGTTCTCTCAGACAATCTTCCTACCCAAAATAAATTCTCAGCGTTTCTACTCGTTAGAGCTGTACTACGAGAAACTTGATTTGATTTTTTAATCTCAATTATCTGTTCCTTCTGTTCCTCCTCTTCGAGTTGTTCCTTTAAATTATCTGTAATAATCCAAGTATCTTTAGATATGCCTCCAAATTGATTCGATATCTGAAATTTATCTTCAATCACAGAACTACGGGTTAACCCCCCTTGCATAACTTTATAATTCTTCCCATCCGAAATCAAAAAAGCCCTAATTACAGCTAGTCTAGGAACAATTTCCCCATCGATTAAAGATGGTGTTGTAGACAGGCTAACCTCTTCTTGAGCAACAAACTCTTTAGGGTTTTTTAAAATGGTTATTTTGAGTTCCTTTAATTCTTCCTCATTTAATTTACGCCCGTAAATCGATTTCACACCTAAATTTCTATTCGTTTTTTTAATAATTAATTTAGGTAAATTATTCAGAACATAATTTAATTCTTTAGTTTGTCCACACCACCAAGTAGCGGTAGAATTCATAATTAAAGGCTCTTTCAATAAAAATTTACACGCATTTTGAATAAAAGCCATCAATCCATGATTCTCTAAAACGGCTATTCCTGGAGGATTAATAACCGTCACATTTCCTAAACGCATCACCTGCAACAAACCTGGTATCCCTAGAAGCGAATTACTATTCAATTCTAAAGGGTCACACCACAAATCATCTACACGCTTGATGATTACATCTACACGCTCTAATTGATCAATGGTTTTCAACCAAACATAGCCTTCTCGAACCAATAAATCACTTCCTTCAACTAAGGTATACCCTAAATAAGAGGAAAGGTATACATGCTCAAAGTACGTTTCATTTCCTTCACCGGGAGATAAAAATACTACATTAGGATTGTCTGAATTGGTTCCAAATTTCCCAACGGTCTTTTGCAATTCATTAAAATAAGGCCCTAATTTACTACGGTGAATATTTTTATTTAATTTTGGAAAAACATTCGCCATTACAATCCTATTTTCAAGTGCATATCCTGTACCTGAAGGCGATTGAACCCGATTATCCAACAACCACATTTTACCATCTGGACCTCTAGCGATATCACAAGCTAAAATAGTAAGCTGATGATAATCCTTTTGATTGACATCAAAACAAGGTCTTAAAAAACCTGTATTATCGTAAACTAATTCAGCCGGAATAATATTATTTTTAATTAAAAGCTGCTCTCCATAAATATCTTTATAGATTAAATCCAATAAATTAGCTCGTTGAATAAGACCTTTTTCAATAGTAGCCCATTCCGATTGATGAATAATAAAAGGAATCGGATCTAATTTCCAAGGGCGTACCAATCCTGTTTCAGAATCATATACATTATAGGTAACTCCATTTTCTTTGAGTTTATTAACAATTTCTTTATTTCGAATAGCCAACTCCTCCATACCTACCGCTTCTAAGGCTTCAAAAAGGGTTGCCCAATGGGGTTTTACTTGTCCGTTTTTATCAATAACTTCATCGTATGACTTAATCGTTTTTTTATATGAATCTATAAAAGATAATGGCGTGCTCATTTATGGTTTTTAAAGTAAAAACAAATCTACATTTTTTTTAAAGAAAAGCCGTTCGATTATCCTCAATATTAGTACTTTTACTTTATGGAATTCACACTTAAGACAACAATTCAGTACGATGTATACGCTCCCACTACATTCGTTTTCAATATACAAGTACTAAAGGAGTCTGTAAATCAAAAAATAAAATCCGAAACACTCGAAGTATCCCCTTTCTTACCCTACAAGGAATACAGCTTAAAAGGTTCAAAAACTCGTTTTATAAAATTACAAGCTACAGAATTCATTCCATTTACCATCAATTACCAAGCACAAATTGACGTAAGTTATAAATGGGTCGCAAAAAAGAAACTTTTAAAAAATACCCCTATATTTAATTTAAAGAATGAAATCATCCCCTTTCTTACCCCTACACGAAATTGTCCTTCGGATAAATTAATGGAATTTGCTTTTAATCTCTTTGGCCATATTACAACCGATTTAGAAAAAACATTAGCAATTAACGAATGGATTTTTAACAACATCAAGTATGTAAGTGGTTCCTCTGATGCAAATACAACTGCTTATGACACCCTCAATATAAAAGAAGGTGTTTGTAAAGATTTTGCTCATCTGGGAATTGCACTTTGTAGAGCCTTAAATATTCCTGCACGCTATTTTACCTGCTATGCTAGCAATATTGTCCCTCCGGATATTCATGCTTGTTTCGAAGCATACCTAGGCAATTCATGGATTGTTTTTGACCCAACAAGATTGGCCAATTTAAATCAGCTAGTCAAAATTGCAGATGGTAAAGACGGCTCAGAAATTGCAGTGGCAACACTCTTTGGAAATGCCTTCTGTACTTATATGAATATTGAATGTTCGCAAACAAACGGAGAATCTGACAACACCTATCCTTCTGAAGATTTTTTCATATCTTATTAAAGAATAAAAAAATTTACATTATCTACAACATTATACACTATAAATTATCATTCTGATATTTATTATTATAGCTGCCTGTTTTTTATGGGTTAACAATATTAATACCGTATTTTTATTGAAATTTTAGAAACTAAAAACTCGATATTTATGGCTGTTAAAATTGCTATTTCACACAAAACAACCTATACATTTGACCGATCTGTTAAATTATTCCCTCATGTTTTTAGGCTTCGACCAGCGGCACACTCTAGGACTCAAATAGAAGGATACACCTTTAAAATCAGTCCTGAAAATCATTTCATTAATTGGCAACAAGATCCATTTGGAAACTATCAAGCTCGAGTGGTTTTTCCAGATCCTGTTCAAGAATTAAAAGTTGAAGTAGAGGTCATTGCAAAATTGCAAGTCATCAATCCATTTGATTTTTTTGTAGAAGAATATGCTGAGCAATTCCCATTTACATATGACAAAACACTACAACAAGAACTAACAGCCTACCTTCCATTAACCGAAGAAAGCCCTGTTTTCTTAAAATTCATGGATGGTCTAAAGCTAACGAAATCACTACCAACTAATGATTTTCTAGTCTATATTAATCAAGCCGTTTACAAAGAGCTTACCTATAATTTACGAATGGAAGTTGGGGTACAAACCCCTGAAGAAACCCTACGCATCAAGAGTGGCTCATGCAGAGATTTTGCATGGTTACTCATTCACGTATTACGCCATTTTGGGTTGGCCGCTCGTTTTGTATCAGGTTACATTGTACAATTGGCACCAGACCAAAAATCTCTTGATGGCCCATCAGGACCTGAAACGGATTTTACCGATTTACATGCTTGGGTAGAGGTATATTTACCCGGAGCTGGATGGATTGGTCTGGACCCTACTTCTGGACTTTTTGCCAGCGAAGGACATATCCCATTATGCTGTACACCACATTATGAAAGTGCTGCCCCTGTAACGGGTGCAACTGGAAAATGTGAAGTTAGTTTTGATTTTGAAAACAAAGTAACCCGCATTCACGAAGATCCACGCGTGACTAAACCCTACTCTGACAACCAGTGGAACGACATCATGGAAGTTGGAAATGTGGTTGAAAGAGATTTAATCGAAGGCGATGTTCGTTTAACGATGGGCGGAGAACCAACCTTTGTTTCGATAGATGATTACGAAGCGGACGAATGGAACACCACAGCCGACGGACCAATGAAACGCAGGCTAGCCTACGATTTAGCGCTACGATTAAAAAAACGATTTGCTCATGGCGGTTTGTTGCATTTTGGTCAAGGAAAATGGTATCCTGGAGAATTATTCCCTCGTTGGCAATATGGATTGTACTGGAGAAAAGATGGTTTGCCATTATGGAAAAATGACGCATTAGTAGCCAAAGAAGGCGAAAGCACATTTACTTTTCATGATGCTGAAAAATTCGCTAACGAACTGACTAAATTTTTAGGTATTGATACTCAAAACATCACACCTACTTATGAAGACCCTATTTACTGGGCATTAGAAGAAGGTAAACTCCCGATCAATTTAGATCCACTAAAAGTAGACCTAAAAGATTCTATCCAACGACACAATCTGGCTAAGACTCTTGAAAAAGGATTAAACAATCCTTCGGGATTTGTATTGCCATTACGAAAAGACCATGTAGCCGATCATTGGGAAAGTTGTGCATGGGAATTTAGACGCGGTAACTGTTTCCTAATTCCTGGAAACTCTCCAATTGGTTTGCGCTTACCTTTGGATTCACTGCCAAAAACATCCAAAAACGTAAGAGAATCAGTTGTTGATAGAAGTCCATTTGAAGACCTATCACCATTGGGCGACTATGACGAAAAAGTTAAAAAACGTTATGGGACTATTGTTAAAATGTTTGAAAAAGCCAAACTAATTTTAACTAAAAAAGAAACCAAAGAAAAAGAAAAAAATCCATTATTATTTGAGGTGGATACTTTCATCACAGCAATGTGTATAGAAGAACGCGATGGGATTATATACATTTTCCTTCCTCCTACTGATTATTTAGAGGATTATATTGACATAATTACGTCTATTGAAAATACGGCTGAAAAACTACAAATGCCGGTACGTATTGAAGGGTACCAACCTAAATCGGATTACCGTGTTGAGAAAATGATGGTAACTCCTGACCCTGGTGTTATTGAGGTAAATGTACATCCTGCTAAAACATGGCAAGAAATTGTAGACAACACCACTGCATTATATGAAGAAGCCTTTTTATCTCGTTTAGGAACGGATAAATTTATGGTGGACGGTCGCCACACAGGAACCGGTGGAGGAAATCACGTAACTCTTGGTGCTGAAAAACCAGAAGACAGTCCGTTATTGAGAAGACCAGACTTGCTACGAAGTTTAATTACCTACTGGCAACATCACCCAGTATTGAGTTACTTATTTGCTGGACCATTTATTGGACCAACGAGCCAAGCACCTCGTATTGATGAAGGAAGAGACGAGAAATTATATGAAATGGAAATTGCATTTGATCAAATTCCGAAAGACAAGGAAGTACCGTTTTGGATGGTGGATAGAATTTTCAGAAATCTATTGACCGATATTACAGGAAACACGCATAGAACTGAATTTTGCATCGACAAATTATATTCTCCTGATTCTTCGACGGGACGATTGGGGATATTAGAGCTTCGTGCTTTTGATATGCCACCACACAAACACATGAATTTGGTTCAAAATTTATTAGTTCGCGCCTTGGTAGCTAAATTCTGGAAAGAACCGTACGAGAAAAAACTAATCCGTTGGGGAACTGAATTGCATGATAAATTTTTATTGCCACATTTCGCTTATCTAGATATGATTGACGTAGTTAATGATTTAAAAGATTCTGGATATAACTTTGATATTTCTTGGTTTGACCCATTCTTTGAGTTTAGATACCCACATCATGGAACGGTGACGATTGACAATATTCAGTTGGAAATCAGACTTGGGATAGAACCTTGGCATGTATTAGGAGAAGAACTTTCAAGTACTGGAACTTCTCGTTTTGTGGATTCATCGCTCGAAAGATTACAAGTAAAAGTTTCTGGAATTGTACCCGAAAGACATATTTTACTATGCAAAGGTTGTAGAATCCCACTAAGAAGCACAGGAACAAAAGGAGAATATGTTGCCGGAATTCGATATAAATCTTGGAACCCACCATCCGCATTGCATCCGAATATAGGTATTGATGTACCATTAGTTTTTGACTTGGTAGATACTTGGAACAATAAAGTTATTGGTGGATGTACTTATTTTGTAACGCATCCTGGAGGACGTAGTTTTGATACTTTACCGGTAAATAGTTTTGAAGCTGAATCAAGAAAAATGAGTCGTTTTTGGGATTTTGGCCACACTCCTGCTTCAGCAATGGAAGACAAAGAAATTGAGACACCCGCCAATAGTACAGCTACTTCTAGATTTTTGGTCGAATCAAAATCGGACTTAAAACACGATACTCCAATTGAGTTAATCAATCCTGAATACCCTTACACTTTGGATTTAAGACATTTTTGGACGGCGAAGAACTAAACTTTTAGGAGAATAAAATTCATTTATAAAAATCTGCTACTATTTAAAAAACCCTCTTAATAAGGCGTATTTAATTAGTAGCAGATTTTTTTATGGAAAAAATTACTTAGAAAGACGTTGGTAGTAAAAAGCGGGAATAAACAGCATCACAAATAGGGGCTGAATTAGAAATCTGCGGATGTAAAACAGTATAAAATTATTGTGATTCCCATACAATTGGATCGCTCCAAAAAAACCAACAATCAAGAAAACAAAACAAAAAACATATAAAACAGAAGCAAACTTCACCATGCCTTTATCTTTGAAAATTACATAAATCAGTGCCAATGAAATTACAGCATTGAGAACATAACGAAACAACAACCCTATAAACAACTGAAAGGAATTATAGTCAGGCAAAGGCAATTCGTTAAAATTTAATTCAAAATATTGAAGAAAGGGATCGTAAAAAAGTACGCGCTCAAAAGCCCGAATTAAAACCAATAAGAACACTAAAATTCCACCTATAAAAAACCTAAGTTTATGATCGAATATCTTTTTTAGCATATAAAGAAAATTTATTAACCCATATTACCCATAATAAAAACATGAATCCATAAATAAATAAAGGAAAAAGGATGCGGTGTAAAATGGTTTCGTGTTCTGGAAAAGAATACAACAAGACACATAGCACGGCAATCCTGACAATATTTAAAATATAGATTGCGACAGAACCACCGATTATATACAAAATAGTTGTTTTGAGTTTCCCAGAAAAGGACACTATAAAAGCCACAAACAAAATGATTATACTAATGGCATTACAACCTTCTATGATTCGGGCAACGTATTTTTGATTGTAGAATAACATCAAATACGACTCGGTTTTATTTTCTTTAAATTCAAAATCTACATTAAACACACCCAGGAGTTGTTTCGTATTTTGCCCCACTAAATTGGTAATTGAATCCATTTTATTAAAACCAAAACTATTTAAATATCCTTGATACAAGAAAGTCAATAGCAAATAGGTCAAAAAAAACTTCGACAAAAAAAGTAAAAATGGTTTGTATTGAATAAAATATTTTTTCAAATTAAAATTTTAAATAGTAATCAATCCATTTAAGACAAGTGTGATTACTTTTGTGTAAAACTAAATTAAAATGATGAGTTTTCAAGAGCTAAAATCAAAAACCCGAGAAATACTAACAAATTCCGTTTCAAGCAAAGACGAGAAGCTATTAGCTATCTGCCAATTATTAAACACAAATATAGTGCATTACAATTGGGTTGGATTTTATTTCGCCAATCACCAAACACAAACCTTGCATTTAGGAGCGTATGTAGGAGCTGAAACCGATCATACTGTAATTCCGTTTGGTAAAGGAATTTGCGGACAAGTGGCGGTTTCGAATGCTAATTTTGTGGTGCCAGATGTAAGTGCTCAGGATAATTATATTGCCTGTAGTATTACTGTAAAGTCTGAAATCGTAGTTCCTATTTTTGCTGAAGGGATTAATATTGGCCAAATAGATATCGATAGCCACACTATCAATGCGTTTACAATAGAAGATGAACAATTTATTGAATATGTTTGTAAAGAAATATCACACTTGTTTTAGAATTTGATATTTTTGTTTTCTCTAATAGTAAACTATGAAGCTAATATTACCTATCATGCTCCTTTTGTCGACATTTGCTCACACTCAAATACGTTTAGGCAATAACAAAGTTACTTTTTATAAAGATGGCAAGCCCCAAAAACAATCTTTAACTGTTTTTGACTCTTGTACCGTAATTAAAGATCAGTACATCACTAAAGATGAATATGTTCGATCTGACTATAATAAAACCGGAAAATTAGTTCGAGAGATAACATTTAAAACAATAAAACACAAAGATTACTCAACCACCAGTAAGGTCACAGAATATTACGATAATGGAGATAAAAAACTAGAAGGTGAAACAAATTCTACTGGCCCACGAATTAAGATCAGCAAAATAGAACAGTTCTGGAATACTGAAAACATTCAAACAATCACTAACGGAAATGGAGACTTTCTGATTGACAATGATAGTATTAGTATTCAAGGAAAATTTGTTAACGGCTTAAAGGACGGCTTTTGGCATGAAAACGACAGTAAAAAAAGCATCTCCCATACAGAAAAATTCAAAAAGGGAACTCTAATATCCGGCATATTTACCGATAATAAAGGAAACGAATCTAAATATGCGAACATGGAAGAGAAACCGACACCAAAAAAAGGCATAGAAGATTTTTACTCCTATATATCGAATAACTTCATTATAACAAATAGAGCAAAATTAAGAGCAAAAACAGGAAAAATCTATGCGACTTTTGTGATTGATAAAGAAGGGCAAGTAATCAAAATAAAAATACTAAGAGGACTTGGAGAAGGATTAGACGAAGAACTAATCAAAGTACTTTCTAGCTATGAAAGATGGATACCTGGAAAAAGAAGAGGACAGCCAGTAAATGTTTTGTACAGCATACCAATTACTATTGCCGAGCCTCAAAATAAAAGTACAGATCCACTAGCGAGTCCATACGATCAATTTTTAGAGCGAAAAAGCAATTTCAAATAGCAAAAAAAACTTATAACTCATAACTCATAACTCATAATTATTTATTACTTTTGCACCCGTCGTACAATAACTGTATAGACATACATAATAATCATTAAATAATATTGGAATGTATTTAACTAAAGAAGTAAAAGAAGAAATCTTCGCACAACACGGAGAAAAATCAAACACTGGAAAAGCTGAAGCGCAAATCGCTTTATTCACTTTCAGAATTGCACATTTAACTGAGCACTTGAAAAAAAATCGTCACGATTATAACACAGAGCGTTCATTAGTATTACTAGTAGGTAAAAGAAGATCTTTACTAGATTACTTGAAAAAGAAAGAAATCAACAGATATCGTGAGATTATCAAAGTATTGGGTATCAGAAAATAATCAATATAAAAAAGAGGTGCGTAAGTACCTCTTTTTGTTTTTATAGTCCTAATGTATTTTAGGAAATTACATTGAATAAAAAAAGTTTTGGTTTTTCATTGGATTTTACGCATTAACTACGCGCAGCAACTACAACACAACTAGTTATCCATTTTTTTAATAACCAAAAAAAACAAAAATTTATGATTCCACAATTATTTGTAGAAAACATCGATTTAGGTGATGGAAGAAACATCACAATCGAAACAGGTCGTTTGGCTAAACAAGCTGACGGATCTGTAGTAATTAGAATAGGAAAAACTGTAATTTTAGGAACAGTAGTATCTTCAAGAAAAGCAAGTCCTGGTATCGACTTTTTACCATTAACGGTAGATTACCGCGAAAAATTTGCTGCAGCTGGACGTTTTCCAGGTGGTTTCTTCAAGAGAGAAGCTAGACCAAGTGATAGTGAAGTATTAACAATGCGTCTTGTTGACCGTGTTTTACGTCCACTTTTCCCATCCGACTACCATGCAGAAGTACAAGTTATGATTCAGTTAATGTCTTATGACGAAGATGTAATGCCGGATGCATTAGCAGGTTTAGCAGCGTCAGCAGCATTAGCACTATCTGACATTCCTTTCGAAACATTAATCTCTGAAGCTAGAGTTGGTCGTATCGACGGACAATTCATCATCAACCCAAGCCGTGCACAATTAGACTTATCTGACATCGATATGATGATTGGAGCTTCTATGGACTCTATCGCAATGGTAGAAGGTGAAATGAAAGAAATCTCAGAAGCTGAAATGGTAGAAGCAATTAAATTTGCTCACGGACATATCAAAAATCAAATTTCTGCTCAACTACGTTTACAAGCTGCTTTTGGTAAAAAAGAAGTTCGTACCTACGAAGGAGAAAGAGAAGATGAAGCTATATACGCTAAAGTAAAAGCAGCATCTTACGATAAAATATACGCTATTGCAAGCAAAGGTTCTTCTAAACAAGAACGTACAGCTGCATTTGACGAAGTGAAAGAAGAAGTTAAAGCTTTGTTTACAGAAGAAGAATTGGCTGTAGATGGAGAATTAGTTTCTAAATACTTCAAGAAAACAAACAAAGAAGCAGTTCGTAACGTAACCCTAGATTTAGGAACACGTTTGGACGGAAGAAAAACTACAGAAATCAGACCAATCTGGTGTGAAGTAGATTACTTACCATCTGTACACGGATCTGCATTGTTTACACGTGGAGAAACTCAAGCCTTGGCAACAGCAACTTTAGGGACTTCTAGAGAAGCAAACCAAATTGACTCTCCATCTCAACAAGGTGAAGAAAAATTCTACTTGCACTATAACTTCCCTCCTTTTTCTACTGGTGAAGCTCGTCCTTTGAGAGGAACTTCAAGAAGAGAAGTTGGTCACGGAAACTTAGCGCAAAGAGCGTTAAAAAATATGATTCCTAGCGATTGTCCTTATACAATTCGTGTGGTTTCTGAAGTATTAGAATCGAATGGTTCTTCTTCTATGGCAACTGTTTGTGCTGGAACTCTATCTTTGATGGATGCTGGTATTCAAATGATTCGTCCAGTTTCTGGAATCGCTATGGGATTAATTACTGACGGGGATCGTTACGCAGTATTGTCTGATATTTTGGGTGACGAAGATCACTTAGGAGACATGGACTTTAAAGTAACTGGAACATCTGTAGGTATCACAGCTTGTCAAATGGACATCAAAATTGACGGTTTGAAATACGAGATTATGGAAGCAGCATTGGCGCAAGCTCGTGACGGTCGTTTGCATATCCTTGGAAAACTAATCGAAACTTTGGCTACTCCAAAAGAAGGTGTTAAAACTTACGCTCCAAAAATCATTACAAGAAGAATTCCTAATGCATTCATTGGAGCCTTGATCGGACCTGGTGGAAAAGTGATTCAAGAATTACAAAAATCTACTGGAACTACAATTGTTATCAATGAAGATCCTGCTACTGAAGAAGGAGTTATTGAAATTCTAGGAACAGACCCTGCTGGAATCGAAGCAGTATTGGCTAAAATCAAGTCAATCACTTTCAAACCACAAATGAACGAGTCTTACGAAGTGAAAGTAATCAAAATGCTAGATTTTGGTGCAGTTGTAGAATATACATCAGCTCCAGGAAACGAAGTTTTATTACACGTATCTGAGTTAGCTTGGGAACGCACAGAAAACGTTTCTGATGTAGTGAACATGGGTGACGTTTTTGAAGTGAAATACTTAGGTATGGATCCAAAAACTAGAAAAGAAAAAGTGTCAAGAAAAGCACTTATCGCTAGACCTCCACGCGAGGCAAGACCAGAGTAATCAATCTTAGTTTACTAAAGGTTTATTTATAAAAAATCCCGTTTCATTCATTTGAAACGGGATTTTTGTTTTATTTGGGCATGCCGCCAGCAAAGATAAGGGCTCATATATATCACTTACTATAAACCCCCTTATATTTGCTGCCGTCGGGCTATACGCGCTACTTCGGTAGCTAGCTTCAAGCGTAGTTCGCTGAACTCCTAATAAAAATAAAAGCCAAGTGAAGTAATCCCTCATGCGGCGAATTGGTAAACTAAAGCATTATCAAGACAACCCGAAAACAAAAAATCCCGTTTCAATACGAAACGGGATTTAACTATTTATTTATCATAGTAAGGCTTATCTCTTCAACAACTCCGATTTTCCATGAATTCCGTTCATAGTTACGTTTGGAGTATTGTACAGGTAGAGTTTTGATTTCCCTTCGAGGAAGACACCGATTTCTTTTGAGCAGCTTAGCGTTGCTTCCGAACCATCTTGCTGCTTAACATCTGCCGTTCGAGTCATTAATTTTTCGGCTTTCAGAACAGGCTTACCCACCATACTTAATTTTAAGTCTTCGGCATCACCGCTTGCGGTAAGATCAGCATCTTTATACATCTGCAAGTCTAGAGCAGTTGTTTTTAGGATCACCTTTGCATCACCTTTGTCGCTTAAAATCATTTTTATAGTCTCGGCTTGCAAATCTACTTCGGCATCTGCTTTGTTGCTAAGACTGAAATTGATGTTTTTAGCGCTGATATTCAATTTCATTTTTGAATCGTCTTTACCCAAAATATCAAAATCTTCGGCTACAACCAGTGAACCTAATTGTTTAATTTTAGCATCATTATAGAGCTTTATAGCATGAATGGTGGTTACATTCAAAACAATTTCAAGTTGCTTTTTTGAAACAATTTTTGCTGTAGTTCTTATTTTTAGTATACTATCCGTAACATCAAATTTCACTACATCATGTAAATTAGAGTCGGCTTTTAGTAAATAATTATTACTCAAATTTCCCGCTGTAAAAGTTACCTCAAGATTATCATAAATCTCGATGGCATCAAACCCGCTTAGAGTTTGTGTTTTTTCTAGAACAATTTTATCTCCTTTTATCTTTGTCTTTTTTTGTGCTTCTAATGAGATGAAAAATAGTAGTAAAAAAAGAGCTAGTAGTTTATTTTTCATGTTGTTTATTTTTTAATGGTTAGCAAAAATCACATTCTCTTTTAAAACTATTCTTTTACTTCAACCGTATTTTCTACGATATCGAGTATAGGAATAATTACTTTTCCTGTTGCTGTCTTTAAAGTCATACTTATATTGTCTATTGCGACAATCTCACCTTCATATCCTTCTGTTTTAATTTTTTCGCCAATGGTATAATTTTTTCTAGCATAAAAAGTTAATAATAAGTTGGTAATAACATCTTTGGAACCTAAGCCAAAGGCCAACGCAAAGGTCAATAAAAAAGCTCCTAGAATGATCGTAACATTATTAGTAACAATTGTAGTATCTACCCCTGCTTGATTGAGTGCTGTGATGGTTACTAAAATTGCAATTCCATAAAATGCTATACTGCTAATTACTTTTGCTCCACTCATATTCAAGGAAGTAAACAAACCGTATATAGCTTTTCTAACAAAATTCGCAATGTAAATTCCTATCATAAAAAGTGCTAATGCGCTGAATAATCGTGGTAAATAACGCAGTAAATTACTTATTTCGACAGAGATAATAGTCCACTGCATAACATCCGCAGCGATAATCATAAATACCAAAATCAAGATCCAGCGTACGAACCCTAAGATTATTTCGGATATATTAATTTTATAATCTGAATTGCCAAACAAATCAGATTCATTGATTTTACCTCCTAACTTATCAATACTAGAAACTGCAAGCGCCTTACGAAGAATAAAAATCACTCCTTTTGAAATTGCCCAACCTATTACTAAAACAAGTAGAGCATATATAAAACTAATTATACCTTCGCCTATTTTAAAGAAAAGTGTATTAACCGTGTTTAATGTATCTGATCTTAATTGGTCTATAACTTCCATATTCTATTTATTTGTATCATTATTGTTATTATTATTTTTGGTCTTAAACATACTCTCTATCGTTTCAGCATAGTTTGACGAAAACAAACTGGTAACTTCCATGATAAACTTAACTGTATTGACATCGTCCATTACCTTTTGCTTTAACTCCTTAGGTACTTCTTGCGGTGGAAGTCCTATTTTTTTAAAAGGGTTCTCATTCTCCATATTATATATCTAAATTATTATACACTTCAGCTATCTTAACTTTTGCACGAGAGAGCCTCATTTTGACGGCACTTTCTGATAATCCTAATACTTCTTGAAGCTCTTTTATCGGAACATCGTCTTGGTATTTCATTTGCAGAATCATGCGGTCTTCAGGAGGTATTAATAGCAACGCTTTTTCTAGTTTATGGACTTGCATCTGATACAAACTAAAATCATTAATTTCAATGGCTAAATTATATTGTTCTTCTATTTGATTAGAATGAGTCGAAATTTGACGCTCTTTATCACGACTTAAATAATTGACACAAAAATTATAAGTAACAGAATACAACCATGTTGAAAATTTAGATCTCCCATTGAAAGAAGAAACCTTTACAAATACATGCAAAAAAACATCTTGTGTAAGATCTTTGGCTTCATCTACCGAGCGAACAAATCCGTAGCATTTATTATAAACCAAATGCTCATATCGATCATATAAAACACCAAACAAAACTGTATCATTCGTTTTGCCAATTTTTGAGGCTAATTCTTCATCAGTCACACTATCGTATTTTTCCACTTTATATATACTTTATGAAGTTTAGACACAACAATAATTAAAAGGTCACTATAAATTGAAAATAAATTAAGCCCTTAGATTAATCTTTAACATCAAAGCTCACATCCACTCTACGGGCTGCAGCTTCATTTGTACTGTTGGTATCCACACCATGATGCTGAGAAGATATCCTTTTTGCTGAAATCCCCTTTTCTAATAAAAATTGCTTCACAGCATTATTACGCAATAAAGACAATTTATTATTATAATCGGCATTACCTGATTTACTAGTATAGCCTTCCAGAAACACCGACAAACTATCATTTTCTTTCAAATCTTTCACTAACTGTTCTAGTCGCAAGGCATCAGTACTTCCCATTTTGAAAGAATTATTATCAAAAAACACCTGAGCTTGAGTTTTCGCGTATTTTGCTTCTAGGACCTCTTTGGCTGTAACAGGTGTAGGCGCTGGCTTAATAGTAGTGTCAGCAGTTTGAATCGTTGTTGAATCTGTTACAACAACCAAACTAGAAATCGGTTTTACAGCAGCCACAGTTATTGGCTTTTCAACTGGTTTAGTCTCTTTATTCGAAACTACAGCAACCCCAGCGGGGACCGCAATCATATTTAATTTTTGCAATGCCAATAACTTTTCTTGATTACGCAATAAAGCATCATACTTCGTATTTAAAGCATTTAATTGTTGCTCGTAATTTTTATTTTCATCATTGACAAGAGGAGCTTTTTGA
This sequence comes from Flavobacterium ovatum, assembly GCF_040703125.1. NCBI lineage: Bacteria > Pseudomonadati > Bacteroidota > Flavobacteriia > Flavobacteriales > Flavobacteriaceae > Flavobacterium > Flavobacterium ovatum. Next base: position 1,666,484 of record NZ_CP160035.1, on the reverse strand, counting down.
GTATTACTTGCATTTGCAACAGTACTATAGACTGTATCTCTCACTACTATTGTTTTCGGCGAAGTCACAACTACTGTATCATGAACAACAGTTTGCTTTGCTGCCGAATCAATTTTAGCACGTAAAACCACTAACTCGTTTTCTAAAGCACGCACTCTACGCATTACACTATCATTTCCTATAGTTTTATTGGCCAGTACAACTGCTGTTACGACTACTGGTTTATCAACTGCTATAGGATTTTGAGTTTTAAATTTTTGCAAAATCGAAATCAAATGTGTTTTGGAAATGGCTATCTCGCCTGTTTGTTGGTTTTGTCCAAAAAACACTGTAGTAGCAAGTAAAAGGATAAAGGTTATTTTTGTTTTCATACGATACTATATTATTTGTTGAATTTAATCAAAATAAAATCCAAGACTTCAATTATACTGAATTTTATTTCCTTTAGCAGTCCCTTTTTGTGAACAACTTATAATTAAGACACTCAATTGACAAAAAAGTCACTTTTTTTATTTTGAAAATAAATGTGACCTATCCGTTTTTTATGTGTCTTAATTATAAATCGTTTAAATATTCACGCTATGAAAAAAATAACTTTACTCGCATTATCCTTACTTTTATTAAACTCTTGTGCTAAAAAACAAGACACGGACAACCCCATAATCCAAAAAGAAATTGTTCAGACCAATTCACAACTAAATAAGACGCTGGAAGAGCAAGAAGAAATAAAGCTACAAATCATTGCGCTTTCTAGAAAAAAAGATTCCTTATTAAATGTGTTGAAAAGTACTAAAGAATCAATGGCAAGAATGAACGATTCTAAAATTGACAAAGGAATTCAGGGTGTGAATTTAAAACTAAATGAACTTAAAGGTCAAAAAGAGAATATAGAAGAACAAGTTGCACTACAAAAGAAAGAAATGGAATTGGCCACTAAAAAGATTGATTTACTAAATCAAGAAAAAGTAGTCTATGATGCACAGCATAAAGCGCTATATGACAAAGGAGCAGCACCAAAAGAATTTGCAAAAACTGACAGCTTACTTGGAACTATCAATGGTAAAATCAACGAACAAAAACGTAAAGTAAAAGCTTTGAATAGAAATATTTCGGATGTAGAAGAACAAGTGATTTCTATTATTGATCAACGTGAATTTTTGAGTAAAAAAATTAGAGAAGATTATAATGCCCAAGAAATTTTTGGAGAATTTGCAAAAGAAGAAGAGTCTAAAATTGCAGAACAAATTAGCATAATTGATTCAAAAATATCAAGTCTTACTACTAATATAAACAACATCAATTCATCTGTAGCTTCATTAAGCGACAGTATTGAGATCAAAACGGAACAACACGACCTCAATGCGCAAAATCAAGCTGAAGTAGACAAGACTCAAAATAGATTGTATTATGCAATTATTGCCGTAGGAATCGTTATCTTACTGTTTGCCGTATTTTACATCATTGGAAAAAGAAAAAAACAACAACAAAATAAAAATAAATAATCATGGCAAATAAAAAAACTTCAGATAAAAAATCAACTTCAACATTCGATTCAATCAAAAATTTCATTGATAATGTAACCGAAAATGTAATCGAAGGAACCGCTGTGGTGACCGAAAAAATAAAAGACTCTAGTGCTAAAGCTTATGTAGCAAGCGCAGAACTTGCCGAAGAGGCCAACCAACGTATCCATTTGTATACTGACAAAGTTTCGCTACAAAAAGAAGAAAAAAGCATCCTAGAAAGGCAAAAAGCAGTTATCTTTGAGTTTGGTGAGAAATCATTGACTCACTATATCAAAACAGACACCTTACACAAACCTTTCTTGAACACTAGCGAAGTATCAACATTGATTGAGGAATACAGAGGGAATTTGAAAAACCTTATTTCGATAGAAAAGAAATTAAAAAAACTAAATAATTAAACCATGAGAAATATCTATTTACTGGGGTACTTAATTATAGCAGCTTTTTTATATACCCTTAATTTTGAGCTCTTTCATACCAGCGCAGACCTCGATTTGGGATTTGGGATTTTCACCACTTTCCCTCTAGTAATAGAGATGGTGATTGGACTGCTATTTTGTTTGTTATTTTTTCTAACTGACAAAAACAAACAAATTAAAAATGAAGCACATATTGAGAATCTAAAAAACGAAATAATAATTCATAAAAAAGACCTCGAAATTGCAACACTAAAACGGAACACTTCGACTACAGAGCCTCCAATTGTGGCTATAGAAGAAATCAACTAAAACAAATTTACCATGAAATGAGCATGATCGTAAATTGGTCGCAACAACCAAGTTCAACTATGCAAATTACATGCTCCGATTTAATAATTTATAATTATCAACACATGAAAAAAACAATACTCTTACTCATCGTAATGCTTTCTACATTAGGATTTTCACAAGTCAAGGACATTAGCTTTACTGCTTCGCCTTTTGTAGACTATACTTTTTTCGACAAACAATCTGGACTTGAAAACGCAACCTCTGTAGGGGGTAAAATTGGTTTTGGTTTTGGAGAATATGTAGAAATTCGTGCGGTTTATCTACAATCTTTAGGGTTAAAAACTAGCTTTTCTGATTTTGGAATTGCGGGTTATAACGATGCTATGTTTCAAACACAAGACATTAATTTGACTCGTTGGGGAGGCGAATTCAAAACCAATCTGGGTAGAGGACGTTTTATTCCTTATTTAACATTGGGTTCTGGAGTTCAAAACATCGAAATAAAAAACGGTGAAGATTTTGACCAAATATATGTTAGCGCAGGTCTTGGATTCAAAACCAAACTGAGTGATCGTATTGTTTTTACTCTAGAAGGAAAGTACAACAGATACAACTTTAATGCTGGTGAAAATTTGATTACAGCACAAAACAAAACTGACTTTGGCGTAACCAACAGTGATTTCAAAACGGAATCTTTAACCAATTGGTCTGCTCAGGCTTCTTTACAATTTTATTTGGGAGGAAGAAAACCAGGCACAATGAGCGAATTAGACAAAGCCTATTACAGTAAGTTTAATAACGGTTTTAAAGGAATTCAATGGATTATTGAGCCTAGTGTCAATTTCATTAAATTTGATGACAAATCACTTTTCAAAGATACTTACTTAATGGGAGTTTATGCTGGTTTTGACTTCAATCAATATACTGGAATTCGCGCCTACTATTTACAAGCTACTGAGAACGAACAAATTTCGACCTCTTTTGACCGTTTATCTATGTATGGTTTAGAATTTAGAGCTCGATTAAATGATGGTAACGGAGTGACTCCTTACTTAATTTTGGGTGGTGGTTATTTAAATTCTCAAAACAGTTATTTAGGAAAAACAAACACGGCTGTAGATAGCGAAGAGTTTGCATCAGCAGGTTTGGGATTGAATATTCCGTTGAGCAAAAACATTTTGATTACTGGTGGCGCCAGAGGGATGATAACCTCTGCTACTGATGTTACAAACCTAACTAACCCAGATAATTTACAAACACACATCATGTATAATGCTGGAATCAAATTAAGTTTTGGTGGTAAGAAAGCAAATCCTAATGATGTTTACAACGCACAGTTAAACCAACAATTGGATATCAAAGAGAAAGAAACACAAGTATACATTGATGAAAAAATTGCGAAAAACAATGCAGACAACTCTGAGAAAATATCAGTTTTAAAACAAGAATACATAAACAAACTTAAAGGACTAGAAACAGACCTAGAAGAAGCGAAAGCCAATAATGATATTGACAAAGCTGTGGTTATTTTAGAACAAAAGAAAACAGCTCAAAATGCACTAGAAGAAGTAGCACAAATTGAAAAAAAGGTGACGCAAAACAAGGAAACACACCAATTAAAAACGATTACTACAAATCAAGAAGCTGTTAAAACAGCTACAAAAGAAAACACCGTACCAGTTCCTGTAGTCAAAATGGTTAAAGACAGTACAACTACAACAGTGGTCATACCTATAGCTCCTGCTGCGATAGAAAAAGCCGCACCTGTACAACCACAGCCTGCTGAGTATATTAAAATGTCACCCGCAGAATTAGAGAGTTTGATTGACAAAGTTATGGAGACTAATAAAACCAACTATAACAATGCTCTTGAAAATGAAAAACTTAAAAAAAGAGTTGAAGTCTTAGAAAAAACTTTGTTAGAAAAAACCAAGCCAGCAGTAATTAAAAAATAACAACAAATCCTATATTCAAAAGGACAAAATGGAGTATGATAATCAATCATACTCCATTTTTTAATCATAAAAAAACAAATAAAATGAAATACCAAGTTACTATAAACAACATTCAAACGATTGAAGACCTAAACACCTATTGGTCAATTGAGGACTACGTTAACCTTCTTGCATTATATGGATTTCCAGATGCTCAAAGTAAAATTATTGCTGAATTACGCGAACTTCTATTTATGGCCATTAGCGATTATGAACCCAATGAGGCTGCAGTCATCATGTTAACTTATAAAATGTCTGAAGACTTAACCGAAGGACAAATAGACCAAATTTCAAATGACATGTTATTGGATAAAGTTTGTGAAGAATACCCAGTAATCAAGCTACATGCTCCTTTGTTTCATTGTAACCAACTGTTACATCAAGCATATAACGGAAAATTCCCCAATGCTAAAGCGGTGATCTTGAAATGCAAAATAACATCTGAAGAAAAAGAAGTATTGACCAAAGAACAGTTCTTGAAAATTCTAAACAACGGACTTTCGGATGGAAACCTTATCAAACGTCTTTTTGACGGACCGATGACTACTGAAGCTCCCTTTCCTGATGCTGACGGAATTGTTTGGGAACTAAACACGGAAGACAATGAAAATTACGAAATTATCACATCTGAATATTGGTTGGAGCGAAATGATTTAATCTCAGGTGAATTTGAAGGAGAAGTGATTGAGGAAGCGTAATTAAAAAACAATTCTCCATCGTTGAACGGAAACTGCATTAGGGATGGGAGCAATTGTTTGAGCTCTTATTGTGGAGCGTAGCGGAACAATAAAGCGAGTGCGTACAGCCCGGCCCGTAGGGAATGCCCAAAATTTATAGCTATAAAAAACCCGTTTCAAAGATTTTGAAACGGGTTTCTTGCATTCTAATTAGCCTGTAGTAGACTAATTAGTGTTTTTATTTGTTAGACTCAGCATTTTCATTTTCTTCGAGTTCATCTTGTGCTGAATTAAAGGTCTCCATTCCTTTGGCAGGCATGTAAATTTCTGTTTCATATTCAGAAGTCACTTCTACAATTTCACCATGAGAACCACTAAGTGCTCCATTTATTTTCCCTAAAAACTTCTCCAATTTAGCATTTGGATGATTGAATAAATCAACTTGTAAATGACCTATTTTTTGAATTAAACTCTCACATGAATTTTTAATATCTTCTAATTTATGAAAGTTACTTTCGATTGCATCAATTTTAGATTGTTCCATAATAAATTATTTTAAGTTATATTGTTTATACCTAATTATAACAGAAAAGTAAGCTGTTTCATTATAAATTAAAAACAATCTAAAAGCCAAATTATCATCTGATCATTTTTTAAATTTTTAATTTTATTTAGACTTACTGCTATGTCATAATTTTAAATCTCATACAAATATGTCTCTTTAAATTTACAATTAAATATATTAAAATCCTAAAAATTAGATATTTACATATTACAATACAAATTAACTTTAAAATTATTCATCTCAATTGTAACTTTTTATACGTTCCATACGTATAACTATTTGTACACATTTAAATTTGAGGAGATAAACACATGAGACAACTAAAAATTACCAAACAGGTTACCAATCGTGAAACCGCATCATTAGACAAGTATTTACAAGAAATAGGTAAAGTTGATCTTATTACTGCTGACGAAGAAGTAGAATTGGCACAAAAGATTAAAGCAGGAGACCAACAAGCTCTTGAAAAATTAACTAAAGCTAACTTACGTTTCGTGGTTTCGGTTGCAAAACAGTATCAAAACCAAGGTTTAACACTTCCCGATTTAATTAACGAAGGAAACTTAGGTTTGATTAAAGCTGCTCAACGTTTTGATGAAACGCGTGGTTTTAAATTCATCTCGTATGCTGTATGGTGGATTCGTCAATCGATCCTACAAGCATTGGCAGAACAATCTCGTATCGTTCGTTTGCCATTGAACAAAATTGGTTCTATCAATAAAATCAACAAAATGTACGCTTTATTGGAGCAATCTAATGAAAGACCGCCATCTGCTGAGGAAATTGCAAAAGAACTAGATATGACGGTAAATGATGTAAAAGAGTCTATGAAAAACTCTGGTCGTCACTTATCAATGGATGCACCCCTTGTTGAAGGTGAAGATTCTAACCTTTATGACGTTTTACGTTCTGGTGAGTCTCCTAACCCTGATAGAGAGTTAATCCACGAATCGTTACGTACTGAAATCGAGCGTTCATTAGAAACATTAACTCCTCGTGAGGCTGATGTGGTCCGTTTGTATTTTGGCCTTGGTGACCAACACCCAATGACTCTAGAAGAAATTGGAGAAACTTTTGACTTAACACGTGAACGTGTACGACAAATTAAAGAGAAAGCAATTCGCAGATTGAAACATACTTCTAGAAGTAAAATCTTGAAAACATATTTAGGTTAATCCTCGCATTAACGACCTTAAAACTCCAGTGATTCACTGGAGTTTTTTTTTGTAACTTTGCAAAAATATCACCATAAACAACTATAATGAAAAACACACTTATTGCTCCTTCAGTATTGGCTGCTGATTTTGCTAACCTAGAACGTGACATCAAAATGATTAATACTAGTGAAGCTGATTGGTTTCATATTGACATCATGGATGGTGTTTTTGTTCCGAATATCTCTTTTGGAATGCCAGTTTTAGATGCTATCAAAAGGCATGCTACAAAAACAATCGACGTACATTTAATGATTGTCGACCCAGACAGATACATCTCTACTTTCAAAAAACTAGGAGCTGACGTACTTACTGTTCACCTTGAAGCTTGTACGCACTTGCACAGAACCCTACAAGCCATCAAAGCCGAAGGAATGAAAGCTGGAGTTGCTTTGAATCCTCATACAAGCGTTGATTTACTAGAAGATGTCATCAATGATATCGACTTAGTTTGTATCATGAGTGTGAACCCTGGTTTTGGAGGACAATCTTTTATCGAAAACACTTATGCTAAAGTTCAGAAACTAAAAGCATTAATTAATAGAAAAGGCGCTTCGACTATTATCGAAATAGACGGCGGAGTAACCAATAAAAATGCAAAACAATTAGTCGAAGCTGGTGCAGATGTATTGGTTGCTGGTAGCTACGTTTTTGGTGCAGCAGACCCAATTGCTACAGTTGCTAATTTGAAGAAATTGACTTGTTTTTAATTTAAAAACATCTTAATAACAAAGAAGCTCCCAATTTTGGGAGCTTTCTATTTAATGCTTATACCTACAAATTCTTAATTACAAATTCGCTACGTCTATTCAATTCATGTTGTTCCTCTAAGCAGGATGCTTCAGGCTCACACTTTATAATTTGAACCGTTTCCCCATAGCCTTTGGCAACTATTTTACTCTTGTCAATTCCTTGTTGTAAAAAATAGTCTCTAGTCGAATTCGCTCTATTGGTAGATAAATTAAAATTGTATTTATCATTTCCCCTATTATCAGTGTGCGAACCGATTTCCACTACCATTTCAGGGTATTTTTTCATCAATTCTACCACACGATTTAAGATTGGTTTTGATTCTTTTCGAATGTACCACAAATCGTAATCAAAATAAATAGGATCTGTTTTAATAACCAATCGGTCTTTCTCTTTTACTATATCTTTTTCTGTAGCGATAATAGTGGCTACTTTTTCTTTTTTCTTAACTTCTGCTTCTTGAACGGCTCTTTTTTCGGCTACTTCTTTATCTCTTTTTTGTCTTTCAAGACGAGCTTTCGCTTGCGCTTGTTTTTCGGCGATAATAGCTTGATCTTCTTTTTTAATAGTCTCTAAAGATCTTAAAGTCATGGAAGCATCATTTTCTTTTTTTCGTTCTTTGTTTAATTTCAAAGTTCGATAATTCGAAGTAAAACCCTCTTTTGAAGCCAAAACAACATAAGAAGCTTCACAAGGAACAGTAAAACGAAATGCTCCATCTTCAGTAGTTATAACTTTTTCTAATTCCACTTTATCCGCATTTTGCAAAATAGCGACTGCTTGACTCAACGGTAATTTGGTATCGAAATCTGAAATTATACCCGCTATATATTGAGTACAATCCTCTACAATTAACGGCTTCATTTCTTTCAACTCATAGATATCATCGCTTCCTTTTCCGTTTTTTCTATTCGAAGAAAAATATCCTTGTTGTGTATTTGAATCAATATTAAAACAAAAATCATCATATCCTGAATTTACAGGAAGTCCAGCATTTACAGGACTTGAAAATCCACTTTTGCTTATTTGCGAAACAAAAACATCTAATGAACCATATCCAGGAAGTCCATTCGAAGAGTAGTACAATTTATTATCATTAGACACAAAAGGAAATTGTTCTTTTCTACTGGTATTAATTTCACTCCCTAAATTTTTTGGAGTATCGTAATCTGCTCCAAGAATTTGCACACTAAATATATCAAACGAGCCCAATGTTCCAGGCATATCAGATGCGAAATACAAGGTTTTCTCATCAGGGCTCAACGCAGGATGTTCAACCGAATAATCGTCACCATTGAATGGAAGCGACTTAACATTTGTCCATATTCCACCTACCAATTCAGCTCTAAAAATCTGAAGATTTGAAACTTTATCTTTGTTTTTTCCACGTTTACCGTCTTTATAATTATTTCGGGTAAAATAAACCGTTTTCTCATCTTTGGTAAAAACAGCATTAGACTCATGTAAAGACGTATTAATTTCTTTCGAAAAGGATTTGGCAATTGAATCCTTTTTATTCGCATTACTCAATGAAATCGTCATTAAGTCAAGATACCCCTCATTATTCCATTTGTATTTTTTATCAAATAAATTCGATTTCTGAACTCCTGAATAAATCAAATTCTGCCCCAGTAATACTGCTCCAAATTCGGATTTATCAGTATTTATGGCTAAATTTTTAATTTCGTAACGATTACCAATAGCGGAGATATTTTCGAGCTGCTTAATTCCTTTTTCTAAACTAGAAAGAGCAGCTTTATCATTTTGACTGTTCCAATAATAGCTCATTATTTTATTAGCTTCATCATAATTCCCAGAAGCTTTTAAAGTTTGAGCATATCTAAAATAATATTCTTCTCCTACCTCCTTGCCAAATTGCGAAAGCAACATTCGATAATGACTTTGAGCATTGGTGTAATCATTGGTATAATAATAGCAATCGGCAAGGTTCCTCAATACCTCCAATGAATTATTTTGTTTAATTATACTTTCATACAACGGTATAGCTTCACTATAATAGGTTCTTTCAAAAAAGCGTTTGGCTCTATCAGAATCTTGTCCTTGTGCATTAATTAATTGTACTGAAAACACAATTAGTAACAATATTATTTTTTTCATAAATGCGAAATTTATTTATCAGCGGTCATACTAATTATTCCCTTTTTGTTTCTTTATATCTTAGAAAAATCGTGGTGATTTATCAAATCCTTTCTTCAGTAAGTCCAAATCAAACAACACAAATACTTCATGTGTTCCTGAATTATACTGGCCAAGATTAGATAAAGTGTAATCATAAGAATAGCCTACTTTCACGCTTGGTAAAACTTTCAGACCCATCAATGCGCTCACAGCATCACCAACACGATATGCCGCACCTAACTCAAATTGACTATTGTACAAAACATTTGCAGACAAATCTAAAGTAACAGGCGCACCTTTAACATATTTGGTCATAAAAGCGGGTTTCAATTTCCACAAATCCGATAGTGTAAAAACATAACCTGCTGTTAAAAAAGTATGGGCATTTTCTGAACCAAAAGCCTTAATACCTTCATTTTTATCAAGATGTTTTGAGGCTAATAAATTAGGAACAGACAATCCTACATAATAGGTATCTGTAAAATAATAGGCACCTACACCAACATTGGGTTTTATAATATTATTATTTTGTGCAAAAGCTGGATCTGTAGAAGCATCACCACTATCAAACATAAATCCATCAAAATTTGTTTTGAGAGTAGTAACTCCCGCCTTTACACCAAAGGACAATTTATGTGTGCTATTCAAATCCAACACATACGCAAAATCAGCATAAAAATTATCTTCTTTTTTGGCACCCGAACCTATATTGTCAGAAATTAAAGAGAAACCCAACTCTACTTTCTTATTTACAGGCATGTGCCCAAAAACGGTCATGGTTTTAGGAGCTCCTTCGATATCATTCCATTGAGAACGGTATAGCATTCCTAAATTCAATAAGGATTGACTTCCTGTGGCATAAGCAGGGTTTACCACATTCATATTATACATATAATGAGTATACTGAGGGTCTTGTTGCGCTTTGGTATTTATTATAAAAAATAAAAAACTTACAAGTAATATTGTTTTTTTCATTTGAAAATATTTAAATAATGAAGATGTAATTATCTGTTTAGATAAAGCTTACCTTGTTTTGGTGCTAAACTTCCTTTGTTGAATTTAATGACGTAGAAGTAAACACCATTAGGCGCAGCTCCTTCGATACCTACTTTATAATCGGAATTTGCCCCATCCCATTCTGGTTTATTTTCATCTCCTTTAAACATTAAATTTCCATAACGGTTGAAAATTTCTAAGCTAAAATCTGGATAAATAAATGGTATGTTTTTTATCCTAAATGTATCATTGATCCCATCGTTATTTGGCGAAAATCCGTCAGGAATAAAAATATCCCCTACAATATCACAATTTGCTAAACTAGCCGTTACTTCCAAAACTTCAGAAAAACAACTTTTACTAGAGGAATAATTAAACCCATAATATTTCACACCTTCTTTTATTAATTCTGTTGAAGCAATTTCATTCCCACTTATCGAAGCATCATACCAAATTAATTGATCTGAATAAGTCACATTATTCGTTAATTCTTGAAGCGTTGGATTATCAATTCCACAAAACTTTTCGCCATTAGGATTTAGGGTTGGTTTTGCTACTTCGTTAACAACTACATTAATCATTGTTAAACTGGATTGACATCCAGTAATAGAATTGACTTCTTTCACATAATAAGTACCCGAAATCAAAAGAATTGTAGGAGCTAAAGGAGTTGTACTTGTAGGCGAATCAAACCACTGAAACTGATTTCCGCTAGGAATTAAATCTCCAATAGTAGGATTATCAACTTTACAAACTGAAAAACTATTGGATGCTGGTGTAACAGGTAAATCAAAAACACTAAAATTTGCCGTAGCATTTAAAACTACTGCTTGACATCCATTGGTATTATCAACCAAAGAAGTTATCGTAAAAACATTTGTACCGACAGTATTAAATGATGATGCTGGGATCGTAAATGAAGTATTTCCAGATGTTACCACTAAATCCACTGATATATTGGTTAAAACGTTTGCTCCGCTAATATTATAAACCACATTAATATTAGTCAGTGTTCCTAAACCTGTTAAATTAACAGTCACTGATGCCCTTTTGCAAATCGAAGGAATATTTACTTTAAGAGCAGCAACATCTGGCAAGGGTTTTATATCAAAACCTTTAGTCAAAGTAACAGCATTGGTACACCCCGTAAGAACATTGGTAATTCTTGTTATCGAAAGAGTTGTATTTCCTATATTAGGTAAAATATTGGACGGAATTAAAAAAGAGCCCACTCCACTAACAACATTGATTGTAGCTGTTTGATTTGCAATCGTATTTGTTCCTGATAGACCATAAACAATGGTATAATTTCCATCTGATAAATTTGTATTACCCGAAATCTCAACTGGAATATCAAATCCTTTACACGCTGCTATGACTTTCAAAGTTCCAATATTAATTTTTGGAATTGGATTTACATGAAGCACATCAGTAATGGAACCGATAATATTAATACAAAGTCTTAAACTATTTTCTTTAACGATATTTGAAACACTAACCGTATAATCAGTAGCATTAGCAATACTTGTTTTATTGACAATAAAATTCAAAACACCACTAGAAAACAAAGCGAGCGTAGTATATGAATTTATTGAAGTACCCGAAGTAACATTGTATGACACCAAATAACTCCCATTAGGAATACTCATAACTCCTCTGCGCAAAACAGCTTGATAAGTAGCGATTGGCAAATCATCTTCACATATATCGGAATTCACTACTAAGGTTGAACCTGTAAAGTCCAAAAGGTCTTCAATAATGATTGTAAAAACAGCTGTTTTTCTAATACAAACAGGGCTTTCTGGAATCACAGTATAAGTAAACGTATAAGTTCCTGCTCCAAATCTATTATAAATATCTTGTACATCAATTGTTGTGTCTAGTATACCTGACAATTGTCCTGTTCCTGATTCGGTCCAAATTCCACCTGCATCTTGCCCAAATAACCTAGTATCTAAATCAAGGTTTTTATATAATGACAGATCATCCGTATTACACAACAATAAATCTAAGGGGCTTCCTGGTATAGCTGGTTTTTTTGTTCTAACAAAAACGGTAGCCGATTGTTGTGAGCATGTTCCTATGGCAGGAATTGTATAAGTGAAAGAATAAATTTGTTCATAAGGCACTTTAGTAGCATCAAAATAATTACCACTTAATGCTCCCGTACCATCATTATCAGACCAAACTCCTCCAAATTGTGGACGAAGAAAATTTCCGTCAAATGCTTGAAATAAATTAAAATTATTATCATCTCCACAAACGGTCACATTGGAACTCGTAACTCCTGTATATCCTCCCACTGTTACAGTAACTATTGAGCTATCCACACAGCCCCCGTTATTTACCATATAGGTATAAGTAAAAACACCACTGTTACGAATAGATTGAACATTCAATACTCCTGTTGAAGTGTTTAACCCACCTGTCTTTAAATTATCAATCCATATCCCACCTGTAATGGCAGAGGAGCCTAATAAATTAAAAAGATTAACCGTTTTACTATTATTATTGGAAATATCACAAATAGTAATAGCATTATCATTTCCAGCACATTGTGCTTTTAAATTTGATTTTGAGGTCAAAAAAAACAGGGCTAAAAAGTAATAGATAAAATTAAACTTTGTCGAAGCAAGCGATTTTAAAGTCATAAATATTTCTTAAATTTTTCCCAAAAATAAGACAAAAATTCATGCAAAATTTAAGTTTCATCGATTAAAATATCTTTTTTTTCAAACATTAATTTACAAAAAATAACACCAATTGAAAATCACTGAACAAAAACAAATAACTATCAATCCATTAAATGAAATCACAAAATTAACATTGGAAGTTTTCATTGAAAAACCAAAGAAATCTATTATAAAAATTAATACATCAACTCTTTACATAATAGTACTTTCGCTTATGTTCAGCATTCTTGAAACAGAGTCAAACAATTCGGGATGATATTTTTTAAATTTTTCTGGTGTTTAAAAAATGTTCTAAAATAACAGTCAAAATTCAAATTTATTTTCATAAGCATACAAACGGAAATACCCTTTTCGATAAGGCTTTTATTTAGTATTTCATCATTAAAATATTTCAATACTTCGACAAACTCATCTTGAAAAACTGCGACACTTATTTCTTTACTTTTTAAACAATAAAAATGTAAAACATGTGTAAATTCATGTAAGCCCAAATTTACATTATCATTGAAAATACTGTGCCCTAATATAAAATCCTTTCATTAAAAAACCACGATTTTCACCCTTGGATTAAATTCGCCTTTATGATAATTTTGATGTACTGAAGAAAAACAAGTATCCAGATAAATTACAATTTTGGTAAAAAACCAATAAGAAAATCCCGTAATCCAAACATCAATATGATATAAGTGGCAGCTACAAGGACTTTCATTTCATCGATCACCTAAATGTCTTTACCTATAATGATTTAGAAACACTTTCAGTCGATGTTCAAAATACTTTTTTTTATTGTTAATCTATTATAGAAAATTAATTGATGGCCTGGAGATATCCTTTTAAGAACTGGACACCAATAAAGATAAAGTGGCCTGATAAACACCTACATACAAAAGGCTCTAAAACTCTAAAAATAATCACAATCATAAATGGAGCGATACAAAATGCTACTATCAAATATTGCAAAAACTCTTTAAAAAACATTCTTATCTGTTATAAAAATTACAAAATCAAATGTGGCAATACTCTTAAACTACAAACCTTGATTATAAGAGAGTAAGATAAAAAAAATAGTCGCCTATTTGTAATCTATATAAAATTCTATTCTTCAATATCATACTGCTCTAATAAATAATTTATCAAATCAGTACTAGTGAGAATACCAACCAAATTTTCATCATCACATACTGGTAAAGCATGAAAATCATTCTCGACTAAAATTGTAGCCGCTTCTTTAATTGTGGTATAAGGCTTGATTGTAATCACACTCTTAGTCATTACCTGCTGGATTGTAAACATATTATACACAACAGATTCAAGATCAATATCAGCTTCATCATCGGCTTCAGTACAACAAACACGCAACATATCATTCAGGCTTACTATTCCTACTATTTTACAATTATTAACCACAGGAATGTGTTTAATTTTATTTGCTTTAAACAATACTTCCGCCTTAGTCAAATCATCAGTAAGATTTAACTTTACTATATTTTTAGTCATAATAGTTGATACTGGAACTTGCTGTTTCATTATTTCTAATTATTTGTAATTACACATTATCCACAAACTAACAACCGTCGTCAAAAACAAACTAAATCATTGACTAACAACAGATAAACAAATTTACACATATATTTTACATAAAAAAAGAAAAGACTCAAGTATCTAAAGCATTAAAAATCATATGTTTTAGCATTTAAGACATATGAAACCAAAACCCATACTAGAAATATTTAATTTAGCTTTAAAAACTAAACCATAGTAACCTATAAAAACCAACCATCTAACTTTCTTTACAATTAGACTTATGAAACATATCTACCTTTTTTTATTGCTTCAGCTAATACCAAATTCCATATGGAGCCAAACCATTCTTTTTAAATGTGGGTTTGAGAATGACTTAACAACAGATTGGGGAGCTACAAACAATATCTCTTCAATGCCTAAATTTGAAATCAATACTCTTTCTAAACGAACAGGAAATAATGGTTTTCAAATGCAGTTCAATTCGGCTCCGCAAAAAGGAAACTTAGAAACTGCAAAAAATTTGAGTTGGGAAAACGGTATCACCTATCGTATTACTTTTTATTACAAAGCAATAACCCCCATTAGCAATTCAGAAAGTAACATTAAGATTTTTGCTAACAATGGAGTTACGAAACTAACTCAAGTCAATTTTCCACTCACAGCAACGACTTGGACAAAATATACGACTGAATTTACTTCTACAGTTACGGATAATACAGGCTCTGTACTTTTTTCTATTAGACCAAGCGCAACCGATAGTGGTGATATTTATTTCGATGACATTCAAATTGAAAAACTACCACCAATATCTGCTTTTTTCACAGATATAAAAACCAAAGATATCGTCTCTGATCCATCTATAAAATGGATTCAATTTGGACCTGGAATGAGCGGAAATAACACTTCTTTTTACCCTCACCCTACTGACAGCAACACTCATTTCACCTCTCCCAACATGGGAAATTCATATCGTTCAACGGACAGAGGTTTTACATATGAAACCATCATGAACGAAGATGCGGGAGCTTGGAATAGTGGTATGAGAGGACCAACTGAAACTTATTCCATAGATTTCTCCCGTTCCAATGCAAATTTTGGATTTTCGACTGGAAAAAGACTTGGTGATCTTTTCCAATCTTCAGACAAAGGAAAATCATGGAGTCGTGTTATGTCTGTTCAAGCCCAGGCAGGAAATGCTTATTTATCTTGTATAGCGGTTGACCCTCAAAATGAAAACGTTTGGTATTTAGGCGCTGGTCGAATGCGTGATTACGGAAGAGTAGATTTTCCACTTTCACAACCCAACGGATCCTATACCCATAATAATAGTCAAGGAAAAATATGGAAAACCACAGATAAAGGAGCTAATTGGACATTAATAAATTCAGGACTACATTCTAGTGCCGAAATAGAAACAATATACACAGACCCAACAAACTCAAATATAGTTTATGCGGGAACAAATTATGGATTTTACAAGAGTATCAACGGTGGAACAACTTGGATTTTAAAATCCAATGGCATCACCAATAATGTCATCCGATCCCTAAGTATGTATTACAACCCTAGCATAACAGGGAACCAAGTCGTTCTTTATGCTTTGAGCAACATTATGTGGAAAGCAGATGGTAGCACACTAACTGATGACACTGGTGGGATTTTTAAAAGCACCGATAAAGGAGAAACTTGGACAAACATTAGCGGTAATATAGCTTTAGACATGAGGCAATTTAGCAGCAATTCCGGAATTAAAAAATCGTATTACAACAACGTTGCTTTTTATTTTGGAATAACCTACGATGAAGCAGTAGCACAATATCCAAACATGCCTTCTAAGATTACACAACGTTTCAACCAGATTACAGTAGACCCAAAAAACCCTGACAATATCTATTTAGTCAACAACTATTCAAATGCATCGGGAAACAATTTCAAACCAGGACAATTATGGAGAACAAAAGATGGAGGAACGAAATGGTTTGTAACCGTACGAAATGGCAAAAACTGGAATACCGGAAGTCCTGATTTAAATTATT
The DNA here is from genome assembly GCF_040703125.1 of Flavobacterium ovatum. Classification (NCBI taxonomy): domain Bacteria; kingdom Pseudomonadati; phylum Bacteroidota; class Flavobacteriia; order Flavobacteriales; family Flavobacteriaceae; genus Flavobacterium; species Flavobacterium ovatum. The sequence goes on along the minus strand of NZ_CP160035.1, from coordinate 1,649,660 downwards.
GGACCAACAGAGGAAACCCATTGAATACCAATATCCAAATCAAATATAAAAGTGACTGGGTCAATCGAGACGATTACGAACAAAAATCATGTAATTTTATCCAATTCAATGCTGACGGATCCGTACTATATACTCAAATGGCAAAAATCGGCCTCGTTTCTTATGATAACGGAGATAGTTGGGTAGATATTGATGATGAAGAAACGACACCTAATAGCGAAAGCTGGGTAGGAGCTGGAAACAGCAATTTACCTGGACATGGTTTTTACCAAAGCGAAAACCTTCCAAATAAAGTATTATGTCCATCAGGCGAAAACAGCCTATGGATCACTAATTCCGAAGGTATATTAATACGACCGGATGCACAGGGAGCTTCGGTTCGCAACTTAACATCAGGAGAGCACTCTGTAAGTTCTGTTGCAGTTGACCCAACAAATCCAAGTATTTGGTTTGCTACTTTTTTCCGTCAAGATAAAAGAGGCCAATTACTAAAATCAACCGATAGTGGAATTACATGGGCAACTGTAGGAACTCCTGTTCCATTGCCATGGCCTGAGCCTGCTGGAGGCGGTGACCAAGCAGTACACCAAATGTGTTTATTGATAGACAAAAACAACACCAACAACATGTATTTTTGCGTTCCTAGATCATCCATTAGAATAGAATGGGTTGGAGACTCTGTTACAGGATGGGGCGTACATAGGTCTACTGATGGTGGCACAACTTGGACCGAAATCAACACAGGTTTACCAAGCTCCCTAGATGTAGCTCGAATTGCCATTGACCCAAATGCTAGCAATATATTATATGCGGCAGTAATTGGTAACAATGGAGGCTTATACAAAACAACTGACTACGGAAGCAATTGGGCGCAAGTAAGTACAACTACAGTCATTTCTGGAACTTCAGGAATCAATGATATTCATTTTGACAAAGATGGAAAAGCATATATCACCAGTGGTTTTAATAATGTTTCTGACAATGGTGGTGGATTATGGGTAAGTGATGACAACATGCAAACTTGGTCAAAAATATTCGACTACCCCTGGACACACCGTGTAGAAGTAGCAAAATACGACACCCGAACAATACTAGTTTCTACCTTACCAAACACTACAATCGGACAAATAAACGGAGGAACTTATCTTTCTAAAGATTCAGGAAATAGTTGGATCAAATTCAACAAAGGAAATGGCCAATCTGATCGGGTTAATGATATTGCTATTGATTATAACACACCCGGAAAATATTACGCCTCAACTAGAGGAAGCGGTTGGTATGTTGCCACAGACCCTAATCCAAATACACTTTTAAAAGTAAACAATCATCAATCGGACAGCAACAGCCCTATTATTTATCCAAATCCAACAAAAAACGTCGTGAAAATTGTTGAAAACTTGGCGTATCAAGATTTTAAAATTTACTCGATGAACGGTACATTAGTTAAACAATTTACAAAAAATGAATCCAACGAATATTCTGTTTCAGATTTAGCCACAGGAATTTACATTTATGTCATCAAAAATAATACAGATGTTTATAAAGGAAAATTAATTAAACAATAATTCTACTATTTAAAAATAAAAGGCTGACTGTCAAGGTCAGCCTTTTTTGATTGTATTTTTTTAGGAGCTAATTATACCAAAACCTGTACAATCTAATAGTCCAATCTAATTTTTGTCAAATCGAGGAGTAATTTTTATTCTAAAAAAAGCAATATAAAATGACGTTATTTGAATGTTAGCACTTCTAATTCCCCTCTTGAGAGGGGGCTAGGGGTGTGTTTTTTAGGTGTCTGTAATTTAGGTATTTAAAACAAAACGTCATAGGTAGCTCATTCGTGGTGTAATAGCGGTTCTCGACTGTACACGGAACTATTTTATAATCATTATTGGTATTACTTCGTTAGTTCACTTCGCCCTTGTCCCGCTACCATAAAGGTGCTGCATTAACAAAAAAAACATGAAATAGAATAATTTAATTTTATTCTATTTCATGTTTTTTTTTTAGTGACCGCGGCGGGGTTCGAACCCACAACCCTCAGAGTCGAAATCTGATATTCTATCCAGTTGAACTACGCAGCCAAAATGATTACTGATTTTGGATTTAAAATCATTGAACCTATAATCCAAATTCAGTAATCTATATTTTTATACCAATAATTTCTTCACGATAGCAGAAATGGTTTTTCCTTCAGCAGTTCCTCCTAGTTGAGCAGATGCTAATCCCATTACTTTTCCCATGGAAGCGATTCCTGATGCTCCAGAGTCTGCTATGATTTTTGCTATGATCACTTCTATTTCGTCTTCGCTTAATTGTGCTGGTAAGAATTTTTCGATTACCGCAACTTGAGCTAATTCTGGTTCTGCTAAGTCTGGACGATTTTGTTCTGTGTAGATTCTAGCGCTTTCTTTTCTTGTTTTTACCAAACGTTGAAGCAATTTAACTTCGTCGTCTTCTGAAATTTCTTCTTTGGTACCTGTAGCTGTTTGAGCTAATAATAACTCTGACTTGATCGCTCTTAATGCTTCTAATGCAACGGTATCTTTAGCTCTCATAGCTGTTTTGATATCGTCCATGATGTTTACTGCTAAACTCATATCTATTGATGGTTTTAAATTGATGTAAATGTTATGCTATTTTATAACAAATCTCGTGACTGCCCCAGATGGTAGTAAAAAGCATTTTGAGAGAAAATGGTTTTTTTTCTAGGGTTTAAAAAGCGACCGAAGGAAGCTCTTTTAAAGACTAAGAAAAAACCATTTTACGATAAAATCTTGAAACGGACAGCTGGAAATAGGCCCAAAAAAATATTCTATAAAAATAGTGGTGCGAAGATAAAAAAAATAACCCGAAAATTAAATTGAATTTTCGGGTTAGCTTTTATCTATTGTAGTAAATTAATCTACGTTATCATGCAAATAAGAATTATTAGAACGCAATTGCATATCATTATTGCTATCCGTTCCTACTGACGTTCTTGAATTAGCGTTATTAGTAGGTTGATTTGAAATATCGATCCCTAGTCTTTTGTAAGCTGGTTCTTTTTCGTATTCTTCTACCTTAGAAACATTGTTATGGAACTTGTAGTTGAATTCTTTTAATTTTTTTCTTCTTGCATCAGCTCTCATTCTTAATGTTTCTTCAATAGTCATTTCCATTGGAGAAATATCTTCAAATTTTGGCTCTTCTTTTTTAGACAAATCCACTTGTTTCATGGTAATATTCAACTCAGCTGGAATTACTTCCTCAACAACTTTTGCCACTGGTTTAGAAGACGTCAATTCGTTTTCAGCCTCCATATACTCTTCTAGAGAATATTTGATGATTCCATTGTCTGATAATTCAGTTACGGGAACAAATTGAACTGGTTGGTTTACTTTAATCTCACGAGTTTCATTAGTAAGTTCAAAAACTTTATCTTCTTCAACTTTAGCTACTGGTTCAGGTTTTTTTTCTAATGGCAAATCAAAAGTAAAACAAGTTTGTTCTTGTTTTTCTATAGCTTTAGTCTCTTGAAACGTTTTCACTTCTTCAACTTTTGGAGTTGTAAAAGTATAATCGATGTCCTTGATAGGCGAAAGGATTTCGAAAGTAACATCTAAATTCTTAATGAATTCTGACATCACTACTAAATCATTATTCTCAGCCACCGAGGTAGCTACAGGAACAGGAGTCACTTCGTCTTCATTTAAATCAAAAATAACTCTTTTATTTTCTATATTATTAGTCGCAGGAACTTCTGCATTTAAATCAAAAGCGGTAACGGTATTTTGAGATAAGTTATGCACACTTTTTTGTTCGTCTTCAAGTGTGTGGATAATCTTTTTTGGCTCTGTATTTACAATTCCGTTTTGTTGTTCAATATCAAATCCAGTTGCGATAATAGTAACTGCTATAGCATCACCAAGGGTATCATCTTCACCAACTCCCATAATAATATTTGCATTGAAACCGGCTTCTGTTTGAATATGGTCATTAATTTCACCAATCTCATCTAAAGTGATTTCATTTGTGCCAGAAACGATGAGCAACAATACGTTTTTGGCACCTGTAATTTTATTATCATTTAATAGTGGAGAATCCAAAGCAGAAACAATCGCTTCTTTCGCTCTATTTTCGCCTTCAGCAATAGCAGAACCCATTATAGCTGTTCCACTGTTTGACAATACCGTTTTAGCATCACGTAAATCAATATTTTGAGTATAGTGATGTGTAATTACTTCTGCAATTCCTCTTGAAGCCGTAGCTAAAACTTCGTCAGCTTTAGAGAATCCAGCTTTGAAACCAAGGTTACCATATACTTCTCTTAATTTGTTATTATTGATAACAATTAAAGAGTCGACTTGTTTGCGTAATTTTTCTATTCCTAATAAGGCTTGTTGATGACGCACTTTTCCTTCAAAAGTAAAAGGAAGTGTTACAATTCCAACCGTTAAGATTTCTCTTTCTTTAGCTAATTGAGCAATAACTGGAGCAGCACCTGTACCAGTACCACCACCCATACCTGCGGTAATGAAAACCATCTTGGTATTACGGTCTAACATTTTCTCAATGTCAGCAATACTTTCAATAGCTGATTGTTGACCTACATCAGGATTAGCTCCTGCACCTAGGCCTTCAGTTAAATTCACTCCTAACTGAATCTTGTTAGGAACAGAACTATTCTCTAATGCCTGTGAATCAGTATTACAAACTATGAAATCAACTCCTTTGATTCCTTGTTTAAACATATGATTAATGGCATTACTACCACCTCCACCTACACCTATAACTTTTATAACATTTGATTGATTTTTAGGTAAATCAAATGAAATACTTCCAAATTCTGAGTTGCTCTCCATTTTATTTGGTTTTTGATATTATTAACTATTACTTATTCTTTTTTTTGGGTAAAAACCCTATTCTGCATTGTCTAAAAAGTCCTTAATCTTATCGACATAACGATCAAAGAATGTTCTTTTGATCTTATCACCTGTGGACTCATCTTTCTTTGCTTTAGTATTTGCTCGCTCTTCAGCTTCGCTTTCTACTCTTTCATAATTATCATCAGCTACTGAGGCTGGTTCACGATAAAAAGGCGCTTTAGGAGCTACTAATTCTTCAATACGAACGGCGCTTTGCGTTTTATTTTCAATACTATTCATTACCAACCCAACTGCCGTAGCATACAATGGACTTGAAAATTCTTCGTCTGAATCACCTGCTAAATGCTCGTTAGGATATCCAATTCTGGTATCCATTCCAGTGATGTATTCTACCAACTGCTTGATGTGTTTGAGTTGTGCTCCTCCACCAGTAAGTACAATTCCCGCAATTAATTTTTTACGAGGATCTTCATGACCGTACGCTTTAATTTCTGTAAAAACTTGTTCAACAATTTCCACTACTCTAGCATGAATAATCTTAGACAAATTCTTTAATGAAATTTCTTTAGGTTCTCTTCCTCTCAATCCAGGAATAGAAACTATTTCATTGTCTTTGTTCTCTCCTGGCCAAGCGGATCCAAATTTCACTTTTAATAATTCTGCTTGTTTTTCGATGATCGAACAACCTTCTTTGATATCATCAGAAATCACATTTCCACCAAACGGGATAACCGCCGTATGACGAATGATTCCGTCTTTGAAAATAGCTAAATCTGTTGTTCCACCACCAATATCAATTAAAGCTACACCTGCTTCTTTTTCTTCTTGGCTCAATACGGCATCTGAGGACGCTAAAGGCTCTAATGTCAATCCTGACAATTCGATACCTGAACTTTGAATACAACGCCCTACATTACGTATAGACGATGCTTGACCTACTACGACATGAAAACTAGATTCTAGTCTTCCGCCATACATTCCTATTGGTTCTTTAATTTCAGATTGCCCATCAATTTTAAATTCTTGTGGCAATACATGAATAATTTCTTCTCCTGGCAACATGGCCAATTTATTCACTTGATCAATCAACATTTGAATGTCAGCACCACCAATTACTTCTTCTGGATTATTTCTACTGATATAATCCGTATGTTGAATACTACGAATGTGTTGTCCTGCAATCCCTACAACAACATCTTTAATTTTGTACCCTGAATTATTTTCAGCATCTTGTACCGCTTGTTGAATAGATTGAATTGTTTGTGTAATGTTATTCACAACACCACGTGCTACACCTAAACTTTTAGATTTCCCTACTCCTAAAATCTCGAGTTTCCCATACTCGTTCTTTTTCCCTATCATGGCAACAATCTTGGTCGTCCCAATATCTAGACCTACTGCAATGTTCTCTTTTTCCATTAATCTATTATTTAGTGCAAACTACTTGTTGTGTAAATCGAAGGTCTATTCGCTTATAATTATACAAAGAACTATCTAAAATAGCTTTCTGATAAAAAGCCTTATAATTCCTGAATTTATCTTCAACTTTTATGATACTACCAAAATCTATTTGATAATTAAAATCTCTATTGAGCATTTTTAAGCTTCCGTTCGGCATTATTTGTATTGAAATGATATTTTTTTTCAAAAAATCATCGTCATAAATAAAGCGAAGTAAATCGGTTAATTTCTCCTTATTTCCTTCATTAAAACGACCAGAAACAAGTGGAACTCTAGCTGTAAAATTACCAGACAAAGGCATTTTACTTCCCTCATAACCAATATAGAAAGAACTATTCCCCTCGAAAACCCTTGCAATTGGAGTCTTTTGTTTCACTACTGCTTTTAGAACACCGTCTATACTCACAAACACATCTGATTTCTCAATCATTTCGTTTGAATCTAGTATGTATTCTAGCTTATTCAAATCTAATTTATCTTTTTCAATGCTTGAAGCATTAGTCTTATTTTCTATTAACAATTTATTAACCGTTTCTCTTTTAACAAAAAGAGGGTTATCTCCTACGAAAACAACTACCGATTTCTTTAATTTTCTACTTTTATTTCGATTAGACGTAAACGAAAAAAGCGAAATTACGATCACTAATATGAGAACTAACCTAATATTTGCCCAATTAACAATTTTTTTCATTTAGTCCTTTTTTAATGGTTCCAACTAATTCTCCAATATCACCTGCCCCAATCGTTACAATAATAGGGGCGTCACTTTCCAAAATAGCCGCTATCAAATCCTCCTTTGAAACTAATTTCTTATTTTTTGAATCCATTTTACCCATCAACCAAGCAGAAGTCACTCCTTCCATTGGCAATTCTCTAGCAGGGTAAATATCCATCAAAATAGTTTCATCAAAAGCTGACAAACTTTTCGCAAAATCATCAGCAAAATCATTCGTTCTACTAAACAAATGAGGTTGAAAAATAGCCAACACTTTCTTACCAGGGTACAACTCTGTTACGGCTTGGTGAACCGCATTAATCTCCGTAGGATGATGTGCATAATCATCTATATAAATTAAGTTTTCAGTTTTTATTTGGTAAGAAAATCGTCTTCTAATTCCTTTAAATGATGCTAAGGCCATTGCAATTGCGTCGGTTGGGGTGCCGTATATATCCGCCATAGCAACAGCCATTAAAGCATTCATTAAATTATGTCTTCCTGGTAAACCAAAACGAAAATCTTTTAAAACCCCTTTTGGAGTATTAATATCAAATACGTAACTACTACTTTCAATTCGAACATTTACCGCACTGTAAACTGCTTTTTCATTTACAGCAACAGTAATACCTTTTAAAGGCAATTCACAAGTAACAATTAAATTGCCCTTATCTTCAATCTTATCCGCAAACTCAACAAAAGATTTTTCAATCTCATCACTCGTTCCGTATATATCCAAATGATCTGCATCCATTGAAGTAACACACGCTATATTAGGATGCAAATGCAGGAAGGAACGATCAAATTCATCAGCCTCAACCACCGTTACTGTTTTACCACTTCCTATAAGATTAGAATTATAATTCTCCACAATACCACCTATAAAAGCCGTTACATCAGCACCACTTTCGTACAATATATGTCCTAAAATACTAGAAGTTGTTGTTTTTCCATGTGTTCCTGCTACAGCAAAACAAAAAGTATCTTTAGTTATAATCCCTAAAACCTCAGCTCTTTTTCTAACATGATATTTTCGCTCCAAAAAATAATTCCATTGGGAATGGGCTTTAGGAACGGCTGGAGTAATAATTATCAATGTGTTTTCCACAAAAAAATTATTAGGAATCAAATCAATTCTATCTTCAAAATGGATATCAATGCCATTTTCAATCAACTCTGAAGTCAATATTGTTGGTGTCTTATCGTATCCAGAAACATTTTTTCCTATATTTTTAAAATAGCGAGCTAAAGCGCTCATTCCGATGCCTCCAATTCCGATAAAAAAGACGTTCTGTATTTGATTTAAATTCATATCCTGCTATTTAAAGTTCAAAATTCAATTGACATTGTAATTGATTTTTGCAATTTGCTATTGCTATTGCTATTTATTAATTAATTTCACAATTACATCTGCAATCTTTTGAGTCGCTTCAGGCATTGCTAATTTTTTTATATTCTCGCTTAATTGAGATTGCTTCCCACTATCTTTTAATAGCGTTTCAAAAACCACACTAAATAAGGTCTCCAATTCGTATTCTTTTAGCAACAAAGCACCATTTTTATCTACTATAGCTTTCGCATTTTTAGTTTGATGATCCTCTGCCACATTAGGAGAGGGAATAAAAATAACGGGCTTCCCTACGATACATAATTCAGATACTGAAGATGCTCCCGCTCTAGAAATAATAACATCAGCAGCGGCATAAACCAAATCCATTCGTTCAATAAAGGAAACGACTTGTACAAGACTAGAATTATATTTTTTATACTCATCAAAATACAATTTCCCACATTGCCAGATAATTTGAACATTTTGAGCCACAATAGCTTCAAGTTCTTTCTCAATTAACTGGTTAACTCTTCTTGCGCCTAAACTACCTCCAAGCACTAACAAAGTTTTTTTACTAGCATCTAATTGAAAAAATGAAATAGCTTCTTCACGTTTACCACCAATTGCAATTAAATCTTTACGAACAGGATTGCCTGTCAAAATCATTTTTTCTTTTGGAAAAAAACGTTCCAAATTTTCATAAGCAACACAAATTGCATCTGCTTTCTTACTTAACAACTTATTCGTTATCCCTGGAAATGAATTCTGCTCCTGTATAACGGTTGTAATCCCCATCATAGCCGCCACTTGCAATAAAGGTCCACTGGCAAAACCACCAGTTCCAATCACCACATCTGGTTTAAATTCTTTGATTATTTTTTTAGATTTAAATAAACTATCAACCAATTTAAAAGGGAACATTGCATTTTGCAAAGTCAATTTTCTTTGCAAGCCTGCAATCCATAATCCTTTAATATCATATCCTGCTTGTGGCACTTTTTGCATTTCCATTTTATCTTGGGCACCTACAAAAAGAAACTTAGCGTCAGGAAAACGCAGTTTCAATTCATTAGCAATTGCAATCGCAGGATAGATGTGTCCTCCAGTTCCCCCTCCGCTTAAAATGAATTTATATGGTTGCATATATATTAAATTTGATATTCTTATTTATTTAAAACAGCATTCATTGGATTAGAAACTTTATCCTCAATTGAGTAATCACTATTATTTGATTCTTCATCAACTAATAGCTGTCCGTCAATTAATTTCTGCAAAGCTTCCTCTCTTTTGGCAGCTTCTTTTTGTTCTTCCGCTATTTCTTCTTCTTTTTTGGTAACACCAATAATGATTCCCAAGGCAATACAAGTCATCCAAATAGATGTACCTCCACTACTAATCAGTGGTAAAGTTTGTCCTGTTACGGGCAACAATTCAACTGCGACCGCCATATTAATCATTGCTTGAAAAATCATTGGAAAACCAAGACCGATAACTACTAATTTCCCAAAAGTTGTATTGGCTTTATGAGAGGCAATGATAAAACGAAAAAGTAATAAGAGATACAAAACCAATACTCCAAAACCGCCAACTAAACCATACTCTTCAACAATAATTGCGTAAATAAAATCTGAAGACGATTGTGGCAAAAAGTTTTTTTGAATACTTTTACCAGGGCCTAATCCATATATTTTTCCCGACGCAATGGCTATTTTAGCTTTTTCAATTTGATAATCATCTTCATCAGGTTTATCAGTTGTGAAATTTTCTATTCTACTTTCCCAAGTATGCACACGACTAAAAAATTTAGAATCTGGAAAAGCTTTAGCTAAGAGTACAAAAAAAGCTAAAGAAACTACTCCTAAACCAATAATATAAATCAAATATTTTAATGGATATTTCCCAATAAAAACCAACATTGTCACCATGGAAAAAATCAAGGCAGCAGTTGAAAAATTGGAAGGCAGAATAAATATCAAAGTAATAAATACTGGAACCCAAAGTTCTTTAACGGAATCTATAAAATCAATTGGTTCGTCTCTAGTTTTCGATAAATAACGAGCTACATATACATATAACACTAAAGCGGCCAGAGCTGAAGGCTGGAAAGAAATACCTACAAATGGAATTTGCAACCATCTACTAGCATTAGCACCACCAATTACAGTTCCTTTAATCATAGTTATAGCTAAAACCACCCAAATAATAGGCAATAACAACCTCGAAAATGATCTAAAATACTGATAAGGAACCCTATGAAAAACATAAATAATCCAAAACCCACACACTACATGTCCTAAATGCTTCAACAAATAACCTAACGTATTTCCCGTACCATGACCTAAATAGGCCAAATTACTACTGGCGCTAAAAACAGGCATAAATGAAAACAAAGCCAATAAAGCCACAAAGGACCAAATCCCTTTATCTCCCTTTAAATTGCTTATTAATTGTTTCATTATTATTGTTTTTAGTTATTATACTTTATAATAGTATTACAAATTCTGTACGGCTTGTTTGAATTGATTTCCTCTGTCCTCATAACTTTCGAATAAATCAAAACTTGCGCAAGCTGGTGACAACAAAACAGTATCTCCTTTTTCAGTTAATCGTTGTGCCATAATAACAGCTTCTCTCATATTGGTAACTTCTATCATCATATCAACAACATTACCAAAAGCATCTATTATTTTTTTATTATCCACCCCTAAACAAATAATTGCCTTTACTTTTTCACGAACTAATGACATTAGTTCATTGTAATCATTTCCTTTATCAACCCCTCCTACAATCCAAACTGTTGGCGTATTCATGCTGTCTAATGCAAAAAAAGTAGCATTTACATTTGTCGCTTTTGAATCGTTGACGTACTGTACATTTTGAATTTTCAACACTTTCTCCAAACGGTGTTCTACCCCTTCAAAATTAGACAGACTCTCACGTATTGTTGCTTTTCTAATTTGCATCAATTTAGCCACTGAAGTTGCTGCCATTGCATTTTTCATGTTATGTTTTCCTTCTAAGGCAATAGTTTCTGTTTCCATTTTAAATTCGTCCTGGTTGATTGTTACTTCCATAATGTTGTTTTGTATAAAGGCTCCTTCGCTAAATATTTGCGTTAGTGAGAAAGGTATTAGTTTTGCTTTTGTTTTATTATTTTTTAACCAGTTTGCTATCGCTTCATCATCTGCATCGTAAATTAGATAATCCTCTTCTGTTTGATTCATCGTTATCCGAAACTTTGAAGCTATGTAATTTTCGTATTTATAATCGTATCGATCTAAATGATCCGGGCTAATATTAGTAATGATTGCAATGTGTGGCTTATAATTAAAGATCCCGTCTAATTGAAAACTACTCAATTCCAATACATAGGAATCATAATTCTCATCGGCTACCTGCCAAGCAAAACTTTTCCCGATATTCCCTCCCAGTCCTACATTCAATCCAGCTGATTTTAGCAAATGATAAACCAACATTGTCGTAGTGGTTTTACCATTGCTACCCGTAATCCCTATTGTTACTGCATCAGTGAACGGAGCAGCGAATTCAATTTCTGAAATTACAGGAATCCCTTTTTCAATCATTTTTTTAATAACGGCTGCTTTATCAGGAATTCCAGGGCTTTTCATCACGACATCAGCATTCAGAACTAAATCTTCTGTATGCTTTTCATCTTCCCATTCTATTTCATTATCTATAAGAACTTGTTTGTACTTTTCTTTTATTTTTCCAAAATCAGATACAAAAACATCATATCCTTTCTTCTTCCCCAGAATCGCAGTACCTATACCACTTTCTCCTCCTCCTAAAACTACTAGTCTCATATTATCTTAGTTTTAATGTCACAATAGATAAAATGGCGAGTAAGATGGCTACAATCCAAAACCGTGTTACAATCTTACTTTCATGATAACCTCTCTTTTGATAATGATGATGCAAAGGCGACATTAAAAATATTCTTCGACCTTCTCCAAAACGCTTCTTGGTGTATTTGAAATAACTGACTTGTAAAATCACAGATAAATTTTCGACCAAGAATATCCCACATAATAAAGGAATCAACATTTCTTTTCTTACCGCAATAGCGAGAACCGCAATTATACCTCCTATTGTTAAACTTCCCGTATCTCCCATAAATACCGAAGCGGGAAAGGAATTATACCAAAGGAATCCTATCAAAGCCCCAACAAATGCCGAGATAAAAACCGTCATTTCCCCGGAATTAGGAATATACATGATATTCAGATAATTAGAGAAAATGATATTCCCGGAAAGGAACGTAAATATCCCTAAGGCGAGCACAGATATAGCAGACGTTCCTGCCGCAAGACCATCAATTCCATCAGTAAGATTTGCTCCATTGGAAACTGCAGTAATGATGAAAATCACGACTGGTATGAAAACCAACCAAGCCCATTTCTCATATCCTTCGCCTGTCCAGGCTAATAATTCAGCATAGTCAAATTCATTATTCTTAAAGAAAGGAATGGTCGTAGCTGTTGACTTCTCCTCTATAGGAGCAGGATAAATAGTGTTCTCTGTGGTTATCTTAAAAACATCTCGTTTACTGGTATCTGTACGAACCGTAACATCAGGACTGAAATACAAAACATAACCTACAATTAAACCTAATCCTACTTGACCAAAAACTTTAAAGATCCCTTTTAACCCTTCTTTATCTTTCTTGAAAATCTTAATATAATCATCAATAAAACCAATGGTACCCATCCATAAAGTGGTCACTATTAGTAACACTATATAAATATTATGAAGCTTAGCAAACAAAAATACAGGAAGCAACGTAGCAAAAATGATAATCAACCCTCCCATAGTTGGAGTACCTGCTTTTTCATTTTGCCCTGCTAGGCCAAGTTCTCTAACTGTTTCACCTACTTGTTGTCTTTGTAAAAAAAGGATAACCCTTTTTCCGTAAATAGTAGACAACAAAAGCGACAATATGAACGCCAAAGCAGAACGAAAGGTGATGTACTGAAAAACTCCCGTTCCTGAAACATCTAATGTCTTGTTTAAATACTCAAATAAATAGTATAGCATAATATATTGGTTGAATGGTTAATTTTCGATTCAAAAACTTCTGTTGAATATTTATTTACCAAATTGTTCTAAAATTTCTTTTACTGTTTTCATATCATCAAAATCATGGCGAACACCATTAATCTCTTGATACGTTTCATGCCCTTTACCTGCAATCAAAATAATATCATTAGGCTGTGCTAACTGACAAGCGGTTTTAATAGCTTGTTTTCTATCTGTAATTGCCAATATTTTTTTAAAATTTTGGGCAGCAACCCCTTGTTCCATTTCGTGAATAATTACTTCAGGATCTTCATTTCGAGGATTATCCGAAGTCAAAATTGTTTTATCACTCAGTTCAGAAGCAATACCTGCCATAATAGGACGTTTTGCTTTATCACGGTTCCCACCACAACCCACAACTGTAATTAATTGTTCGTTTTTAGTTCGAATATCATTAATAGTTTTCAATACATTATCTAAGGCATCAGGTGTGTGTGCGTAATCTACAATAGCTGTAACATTTGCATTCGATACTATAAATTGAAAACGACCTGAAACACTCTCTAAATCTGATAATAGTCGAAGTGTCTCTAAGCTATCCATTCCTAATTCGATAGCTGTAGCATAAATAGCTAATAAATTATAAGCATTGAAAGTCCCAATTAATTTTACCCAAACTTCATTTTCATTTATCTTTAGCAATAAGCCAGATAATTGATTTTCTAGGATTTGTGCTCTATAATCGGCATACGATTTTAAAGCATACGTACATTTTTTAGAAACTGTGTTTTGTAACATCACAGCTCCGTTTTTGTCATCAATGTTCGTGATTGAAAAAGCTGTTTTAGGCAAATTATCAAAAAAAGATTTTTTTACATCTCTATATTCTGCAAATGTTGGATGGTAATCCAAGTGATCGTGAGAAAGATTCGTGAAAATACCTCCTACAAAATGCAAGGCTTCTGTTCTTTTTTGGTGAATCCCATGAGAACTCACTTCCATAAAACAATATTCAACCCCAGCAGCTCTCATTTCTTCAAGATAATGGTTGATTGTTATTGAATCAGGTGTTGTATGTGTGGCTTTGTACTCTTGTTTGTCGACAACAATTTTTACAGTAGAAATCAATCCCACTTTGAAACCTGCTTTTTCAAATAATTGAAACAATAAAGAAGCAATGGTTGTTTTTCCATTAGTCCCTGTAATTCCAACTAATTTCATATCCTTTGAAGGATCACCAAAATAATTTGCCGCCATAAAAGCCAACGCTTTATTAGTATCTAGTACTTGAACATAAGTAATACCGACTTCTGTTTTTTCAGGTAAAGTATCACAAACTATAGCTATAGCCCCTAATTCAATCGCTTTTTGGATAAAATCATGGCCATCTGAAATAGTTCCACGAATAGCAATAAAAACATCATTGGCTTCCAATTTTCTTGAATCGAATTCCAATTTATTGATCGTAACATCCGTTGAACCTTTGATAGATTCAATCGCTACTTTATATAATATGTCTTTTAAATTTTTATCCATTTTTGTTCCATTTTCTCCAAATTATTGAAGTGTTGTGAGACTATAATAATTCTAGTGTAATACTTGTATTCTTGATAATATCCTGTCCTGCTTGTAATGATTGTGTTTTTACTTTCCCTAAGCCTTTTGCGCTCACCTTAAGTCCTAAATTCTCCAATAATGCAATTGCATCCATACCAGGCATTCCTTTCACATTAGGAATATGCGTTTGCTCTTTTTGAAGACTCGCAAAATAATTACTATAACTTTTCTCCTGTTTTGGAATCTTTTTATTGATATTTTTGATTTCATTAGTGGAAGGAACATCTGTAAAAATTTTCTGTGCTATTCTTTTAAAAACGGGACCAGCCACATCTGCACCATAGTAATTATTATTTACGGTACTTGGCTTGTGTACCACAACAATACAAGAATATTTAGGCTGATCTACCGGAAAGAAACCTACAAATGAAGAAGCATAATACTTACCAGATCCGCCATCCTTACTATAATTTACTTGCGCTGTACCTGTTTTTCCTGCCATCGAAAATTCTTTCGAATACAATTTAGAACCAGTTCCCTTTTTTACCACATTCTTTAAAACTTCTTTCAATTTCAAAATAGTTTCTTGTGAACATATTTTAGGGTTAATCACCTCGGTCTCCATTTTTTTAATGGTTTTATTCCATTCTTTAATTTCGGATACAAAATAGGGTTTCACCATCACTCCATTATTTGCGACAGCATTATAATAGGCTAAAGTTTGCATTGGCGTTACCGAAACTCCGTAACCAAAAGCCATCCAAGGCAACGAAATATTAGACCATCTTTTGCTGGAAGGTTGTGGAATATATGGTCTTCCTTCCCCTTTAAAATCCATATTTAACTTCTTGTTCAATCCATATGAATTCACATGATTTACAAAACGAGTTGGATTATCTTTATAGGCATTATATACTGCCTGAACCATAACGGTATTTGACGAAAGCTCGAAACCTCTTGCTAATGAAATTTTACCATAACCTCCTTTGTGTGAATCTCTAACCGCTTTACCAGAATATCTAATTTCGCCTCCTTTACTGTCATACACCGTACTAGTATCTGCAACTTTGTCTTCTAACAAAGCCATCAAATCCACTAATTTAAAAGTAGATCCTGGTTCGTGTGATTCAGCAACCGCGTAATTGGTTGTTTCATAATAAGTCCCATCATTTGCTCTTCCTAGATTAGCAATAGCTCTTACAGCACCCGTTTGTGTTTCCATCACTACCACACAGCCATGATCTGCTTCGTATTCTTGTAGTTGTTTTAACAAAGCATGATGTGCAATGTCTTGGATATATACATCAATAGTCGAAATTACATCGTAACCATCCTGAGGATCCACTTCATTTACATCACGAATAGGTTTCCATTGTCCTTTGGCTATTTTTTGTTTTAATATTTTTCCATCCGTACCATTGAGATAATCTTTATAAGCCCACTCAATTCCTTTACCTTCAAACTTACCTTCACCTAATCTTCTTTCGTAACCAATGGTACGTTCTGCAATTTTACCAATAGGATGTTCACGTACAGTTTTTTGCTCTACAATTACCCCCCCTTTGTAAGCGCCTAACTTGAACAATGGGAATTTTTTAATTCTAATATATTCCGTATAACTTAAATCACGAGAAATCAAATAGTAACGATTGTTATTAGCTCTTGCTCTTCGAAGTTCATTTTGAAAATAATTACTTGATTTCCCTAACATCAAAGACAACGAATCTGACAATGAAGCCACATTTTTTTCAAAAACTTCTGCTTTTGGTGCTACTGCATCAAAACGAATTTCATAGTTCGGAATAGAAGTTGCCAACAAGCTACCGTCTGCTGAATAAATATTCCCTTTATTAGCTGGAATTACAAAATTCCGAACTGTTCTTTCCTTTGCCAAACTTCTATAATATTCTCCTTCAACCCACTGAATATTAGTTAACTTCACAGCTATTGCTATTGCTATCAAAAAGATAACAAATGCTACTAGGTACATTCTATACGATATGTTTTTATCCTCTACTGCCATAATTTTTTGAAAAAACTTTTTTCTTCTTCTTTCTTAACTTTAATTTTCACTGGTGGAACCGTAGATGGGTAAATTTCTTTGGCCACCATTTTTTCAGACACCGTAGACTCCATTCTTAATTTCATCAATTGGGAACGCCTATCTACAAACTCCGATCGTAATTCTTTTACTTCACCTGTAAGGGCTGCTATTTTGAACACTTTTTGTTCGTAACGTTGTGTATTTGCGATCATAATTATTGCCAACAGAATCAAAAAAACGATAAAACGCCAATTTTTCATCGCATCATCATCGACAAGAAATTTTGCTTTTAACAGGCTGTATATTCCGTATTTCATCTTTATAATAGGATTACTATTTTTTTTCGGCAATTCTTAATTTGGCAGAGCGAGCTCTATTATTTATTTTAATTTCGGCAGCATCAGGAATAATCAGTTTTCCAACGGTTTTAAAAGGAACCGAAAAATTTCCAAAAAAATCTTTTTCTGGTTCTCCTTCAAACATTCCGTTTTTCATAAATCGCTTAACCAATCTATCTTCTAAAGAATGATACGATATCACGCTTAATCTTCCTTCTGGTTTCAATATTTCTAAAGATTGCTCTAAAAACTCTTTTAAAACATCCATTTCTTGGTTCACTTCAATTCGAATAGCTTGATAGATTTGAGCCAAAATTTTATTCCTAACTCTTTCTGGTAAATATCTCGCCAAAACTTCTTTTAATTCATCTGTAGTTTTTATCGGCTGAAGTTCTCTCGCTTCAATAATCGTTTTTGAAAGTGCAGGTGCATTTTTCAATTCACCGTAATCATAGAATACTCGTCTTAGATTAGCGTCATCATAATCATTAACTACTTTATAAGCACTCAAATCATTTTTCTGACTCATTCGCATATCTAATTCTGCATCAAAACGAGTTGAGAAACCTCTTTCTGCTACATCAAATTGATGTGAAGAAACCCCTAAGTCTCCCAAGATTCCATCTACAGATTTAGCCCCATAAAAACGCAAAAACCGTTTTATAAAACGGAAATTTTCATTAATCAAAACAAAACGACTATCGTCTATCGCATTGGCTAATGCATCTTCATCTTGGTCAAAAGCATATAATTTTCCGTTTGGCCCTAGCCTTCTCAAAATTTCTCTTGAATGACCGCCTCCACCAAAAGTCACATCTACATAAACCCCATCTGGCTGTATATTCAAACCGTCAATAGATTCGTGAAGTAAAACTGGATTATGATATTCCATTGTCGTTGTCATTTAAATTTCCCATTACATCTTCTGCCAAATCAGCAAAATCAATATCATCTCCATTTATAGATTGCTCGTATAAATCTTTGTCCCAAATCTCTACAATATTCACTGCTGATGAAAAAACAACATCCTTAGAGATATTCGCAAAACCAACCAAATCTTTTGGAACTAACAATCGTCCTAAAGAATCAATCTCAACAACCTTAACACCGGCTGTAAAACGTCTAATAAAGTCATTATTCTTTTTTACAAATCGATTTAGCTTGTTGATTTTTGTCATCATCAAATCCCATTCTTCCATTGGATACAACTCCAAACAAGATTGAAACACAGAACGCTTCAAAACAAAACCATCTTGAAGTGAGGTAGTTAACTGCTTTTTCAATGGCGCAGGTATCATCACCCGCCCTTTAGCGTCCACTTTGCACTCATATGTTCCTACAATTGTATTCAAGCCTTTATTTGTAATGAAATGATTTAAGCAAAAATATAAAAAATTTTACCACAATTTACCACTTAATACCACTTTGTTAATAAGTTTAACCACTTTCCCCCATAAGACCTTAATTTTTGGAGGCTCAGATCGTTAGCGTCAAACAAAAAGGCCCGTAAGAATATTCATAAGCCCTAAATAAATCATTATATTATCCACAAAGATTTAACAACAACACTTCATTTTCACCAATTAAAACATACTTATTCAGACCGCAAAGAGCATGATTTTGTAATAAAAATTTCACGGTAAATATTATATCCAAAAAACAGAATCAAAAATTCTTTTTTACTTATTAAATCCTATATTTGTGAAAATTGAAATCTGGAATAAGCAACATGGAAAAGCACTACAAGAAAGAAGGTAGATATAGTTATTATGAAGCAGGGGAAGGTACGCCTATTGTAATTCTACACGGGCTAATGGGAGGGCTAAGTAACTTTGATGCCGTTGCTAGCTACTTCTCAGAAAAAGGATATAAAATTGTCATTCCAGACTTACCTATATACACACAAAGTATACTTAAAACGAATGTAAAAAGCTTTGCGAAATACGTCAAAGACTTCATTACATTCAAAGGATTTGACCGAGTTATTTTACTAGGAAATTCTCTTGGAGGCCACATTGCTTTGTACCACACTAAAATGTATCCTGAAAAAGTAGCAGGACTAGTAATTACAGGAAGCTCAGGACTTTACGAAAGCGCTATGGGAGATAGTTACCCAAAAAGAGGCGACTACGAATACATCAAAAAGAAAGCTGAAGATGTATTTTATGATCCAAAAGTAGCAACACCTGAATTAATTGACGAAGTATACGCAACTGTAAATGACCGTATCAAACTTATCAAAACACTAACCATTGCCAAAAGTGCCATTCGTCATAATATGGCGAAAGATTTACCTAAAATGCACGTACAAACATGTGTTATTTGGGGAAAAAATGACAAGGTAACCCCCCCAGATGTCGCTACTGAATTTAAAAAATTATTACCCAATTCTACGCTGTATTGGATTGATGAATGTGGACATGCTGCCATGATGGAACAACCTGAAGAATTCAACCGAGTACTGGAAGAATGGCTTGTAAAAACCAACTTATAGCTTTTTTAAAATAAAAAACACAAAGCCCCTTTTAAACCATTAAGAAATTTAGTGAACTCAGACTTATTAAAACTAAAATTCTGATTGGTTTATTTTTTGACTAAATTTAAAAGTCTTTTCTTTGCTCTTTAATATTACAATAGTATGAAAATCAATACCGCCGAATTTATAATAAGTAATTCCGATGCTTCAAAATGTCCCAAAGACTTTTTGCCTGAATATGCTTTTATTGGTAGGTCAAACGTAGGAAAGTCATCATTAATCAATATGTTGACCAACCAAAAAAAATTAGCCAAAACCTCAGGAAGACCTGGGAAAACACAATTAATCAACCACTTTTTAATTAATAAAAATTGGTTCCTAGTCGATTTACCAGGGTATGGATATGCTAAAGTTTCAAAGAAAACCAAATCTGTATTCCAACAATTCATCACGGATTATTTTGAAAACAGAGAACAGTTAGTATGTGCGTTTGTCCTTATCGACATTCGTCACGAAGCACAAACTATCGATATCGAATTTATGTCCTATATGGGGGAAAGTGAAATTCCATTTTGCATTATTTTTACGAAAGCTGACAAAATCAGTAAAGTAAAAATTGACTCTCATATTGCAGCATACAAAAAAAACATGTTTGCCAATAACTGGGCCGAGATGCCAGAATATTTTATCACCTCAGCAACAGAGAATACCGGAAAAGAGGAATTACTGCAATATATAGATGACGTCAATCAGGAGGTTTTCAAGAGCAACAACAGCCCCTTTAATACACCTGGATAAATTATACCAAAAAACCCCAAAAACATTTTTAATATGTTTTTGGGGTTTTTTGTAAAGTAGACTAATCTCTTTTACAACAATATCCTTTTGATTTAAATTTTTATTTTTTTTTTACAAAAACTGTCTATTTGCCATAAATTTATTTTATGCCCTTTAGAAACATACCCTACTTAAAATAGAGCTTGTACCTTTGACAAAATGAACCTAAGTAGATGCATATCATAGATAAACAACAGCTACCACAACTCTATTCAGGCAACAACGTCAATTTTAAATCATCATCTTCTAATATAATTTTATCGTCTGTAATCGTACTTTCATAAGTAAACGGCGTTCCAGTATGATCCTTAATTGTCAAACTTGTACCTTTTTCAGTTAAAATATAAATTCCATCCGTAAAATCTCTCTGCAAATGACCTTCGACTAGTCCGTCTTTCGTAAAAGTTAATAGACCTCTGGTCAGTATATCATTTTTTAAAGAATCTGAAAGCTGTGTTTTTACAATAACTTCAGATACCTTCCAAGTATCAATCAACTTTTTTCGGTCTTTATGACAAGAGACCATTAATACAGCTAACAATACAACACCGAGTACAAATAATTTAGATTTTTTCATGATTTTAGATTATTAGATTATTAGATTAGATCTCAACAAGTTACAAAATAATATTTTAAAACAATTAAAAAAAAATATTTACACTGTAAAAACACAAATCAAACCATAAAAATGACTTTCACCATTTAATCTTTAAATTACTTGTCTAGCCACGAAAAGAGAAATAGCTCACAAAAACATCCTAATAAACCAATAGATTTACAGTAATTCCAACCTGATAAAAGAGTACCCTGGCTACCGCACGAATCCATTTGGATACTTCATGTCATATACTAAACACATTAACTCAAAAACAACCTTTATAAATAAAATGACTTCATCAGTAATCTTATAAAACATTAGAAATAACTAAAAAAATAGCACTCTAATTTATTTAAAGGTTTAATTAAATTCAAAAAAAAAAAAAAAAAAAACGCTCACTATGCTTTTGTTTATTAGAGAAATTTGACTTCAATTATAACGACCATACGAAAGGATTCGGACTTTAGCGAGGCTTTCTTATGAAAATGAGATTTTCTTTTTAGCCCTGATCACAGCGGCATCCTTTGTGTTTTTCATTAAAACACAAAGATATAGTGAGCAGGACGACTATTTGTTATGAAAACAAAACATTCTGCTTCTTAAAGAAAAACACACCTTAACTTAAAGCAAAAAAGTACAGCTTTCATTGCACTTTTAATATTCTTTAATATTCCCTTTTCAAGAAACTAATGCTATTTTAGAATAAGTTATTCCTCTTTATTGGTCAACTCTAATTTTTCCGCAAAATACTCACAGAAATCCTTCATAGTTGCTGCCATTTTTTCATCTCCAGTAGCACGGTGAAAGGTATCAGACATTGCTACTAAGGTTTGATGAAAGAAAACCTTCATTTCATCTACAGGCATATCTTTAGTCCATAAGTCAATTCGCATGCTCTCTTTAGCTTTGCTGTCCCAAATAGAAAGCATTATTGCTTTGGCCTCTTCCAATTGTACTCCACCATCTTTGGCAGACCACATTAATTTTTCGGGCACTTTATTTTCGTCTAATTCTACGAGAAAATTTATTTCTGATCTATTTTGATTTGACATTATTTCTTAGGTTTATATTTTGATTTTTCAAATAATTCTTTTGCATTCATAGTAAAAACTTCTGATAACGAAGCGCTGTTGTTATCCATATAGGAGCGTACAATTTGCCAGCCTAACCACGCTCCCACCTTCCCGGGACTTTCATTGTCAATTTCTAAATAAAATTTAGAAAAAGGGGCAGGATTTATAAATCGAGATGCTAATTTAACATCATCACTGTATAGCAATTGTTTTTCTATAAAATATTGCCACATATATTGCTCGTTCTCCTGACACCAAAGGAGTTGTTCTGGAGTATACCCAATTTTATCAGCATCACTAGTTTCAGGTAATAATTTATCCTTTAAATACAATTCTTTACCAGCATAAATCATTTTTGAAAGCAAACTTTTTTCTAAATTAGGCTTTACTTTAAATTTAAAAAATTCAGAAACAACATCAGGCATCATCTGATTTTTTTCAAAATTTTGTTTGATATATTTTGGAAACTCATAAAATCGATGGTCTTTCCCTAAATATAACTCTAAAGCTATCACAACCAAGCTATCTGTATAAATAACTTTATTATTGTAATCCATTTCAGAAATTACCGTAGCCACTTTTGGGATCACTGTTTGGGGAAAATAATATTTGATATGTTTGAATAGGCGATCCAAATCCTCTTTTTCAGAATCAAAATCAGCATATTTTTTTTCAACCTCATTATACAGCTCTCTCCACAACGGGTTTTCCATTTTTTCTACCCAAACAGAATCATCATTTCCTACAGGAAAAAATAGAGGATATTCCTTTTTGACTTTCTCTAAATCTTTAGGTGCTGTTTCAAAAAAGGCTTTATCGAAACGCTCCACCTTAATATTTACTGGGATTTCTGCAACAATCTTCTCTATTTTTGTTTTTTTATCGCAAGAAAACAAAAAGAGGCTCAGAAGAAACGGAATAACACATAATTTCATTTTATTTTATTTAAATTTGTCACGAATAAACTACTATTTGCATTCTAATTAGCAATAGTTAGCAAATATACATATTCCTGCTTTTTAAAACTGAAACAAATATGACTAAAAAAAACACCATACAAGTTGAAAAAGTAAATACTCACATTGTCAACTGGTTAAAAAAATATGCTGATATTGCAAAAGTAAACGGATTTGTAATTGGAATTTCTGGAGGAGTAGATTCTGCATTAACATCAACCTTATGTGCACAAACTGGCCTACAGGTTTTATGTGTTGAAATGCCTATACACCAGCACAAAGATCATGTAAGTCGAGGTAGAGAACATATTGTACAGCTTAAAGCTAAATTCAACAATGTTTCAAGTATTGAAACGGATTTAACTCCTGTATTTGAAACTTTTAAAAACGAAGTTCCTGCTCACATTGATGATAAAAAACTACAATTAACACTAGCAAACACTAGAGCTAGATTACGAATGACTACGTTATACTATCACGCAGGAGTTCACGGGTTACTCGTGGCGGGCACTGGAAATAAAGTAGAAGATTTTGGAGTAGGATTTTACACTAAATATGGAGATGGCGGGGTTGATATTAGCCCGATAGCTGATTTGATGAAATCAGAAGTATTTGCTCTGGCATCCTATTTAAAAATCCCCGATTCTATTCTCAACGCACAACCTTCAGATGGATTATTTGGTGATGAAAAAACAGACGAAGAACAACTTGGCGCTAGTTATGACGAATTAGAATGGGCAATGTTAGCTGATGAAAACGAACTATCGATTACAAATTTCTCAGAAAGAGAAAAAATAGTTTTCGATATATACCAACGCCTAAACAAGGCTAACCAACATAAAATGAACCCAATACCTGTATGCGAAATTAATAATATCTGATTTTTTTTGTCCGAAAAATTTGCATTGTTGTTTTTTTTAACTAACTTTATTTTATTATTTAATACCCTCATTAATAAATACATACCTAATTAATATAAATTAAATACCACAAATAAATAAAATACCATGATAAAAGTTTGTTTAGCTGATAGCTTACCCGTAGTACATTTTGGAGTAAAATCATACTTCAAAGACCATGCAGATATCTCAATCGTTGCCAATGTAGGTAGCTTTTTGATGATTCGGGACATTCTCCTTACTAAGGAAATTGATGTTCTTATCCTAGATTTAGAATTAGAAGGTCTTGCTAGTATATTCGAAATCAAATCAATTTTAAAGAATTTCCCAAAAACGAAAATCATTATTTTCAGTAATCTTTCCGAACAAATTTATGCGCCAAACGCAATTAAAGCTGGTGTTTCTGGATATGTTCATAAGAAAGAAAAACTAGAAACTCTTGGACAATCTATTGTTAAAGTAAACCAAGGAAAAATCATTATGAACGAAACCGTTAAGAAAAACTTAGCGTTAATCGCTAAACAAAGTAAAAGCGAACGTTTATATAGAAAACTTTCAAACCGTGAGGTGGAAGTATTGCGTTATTTGAGTGGCGGTAAAAAGAACCACGAAATTGCAACCATTCTTGGATTGAATGAAAAAACAATTAGTACTTACAAATTGAGGTTACTAACTAAGTTGAACGTTACTAATCTAGTAGATTTAGTTGAAAAAGCTAAAAAACTAGAAATTGTCTAACTAAAACGAGACATTACCCTTCCTAATTTTTTAGAAAGAGTATTATAATCCACAATTATTGAAATAGACTCCATATTATCTGCATCAGATGATATGGAGTTTTTTAATTTCTCTATAATACCGCCTATCTTCTCAGAGTTAAAATGGTTTAGTTTCTAATTATTGAGCAGATTATTCCATTTAGGTATGCATTGCCCTAAATCTAGAATCAATCGTGGATAAGCAAAATCTTCATATTACAATGAAAAGCCACTCCAAATATTTCATATTGAGATCTGAGCCGAATCCTATCCATATTTGTTTAATGAGCGAAACCAGCAGTGATGATGAACACGCGTCTAAAAAAGAGTTCCGCCTTTTAAAATAAGTACCCACATGTTTTAAAAATTAAAATTATCAAGTAAACCTAAACATCATCAATGTTTTAAAGATGCCTTTAAAGAATATCAAAATTATATTTTATTGATTTACTAAAGCGGGCAAGAATAAAGAAGTAATTCACCCGTTTGTAAATTGCACTAGCACTAGAGTAACAAAAAAAGCGATAAATATCTAATTTATATCATTCTAATATTAGCAATCATATCTGTCTTTATATTAATCACTTTACATCTCACAAACTCATTTTACGTAAAACAAAAAACTTCACCTTATTCAACAAAAAACTTTAATTTGACTAAGTTATAATTTACAATTT
The DNA here is from genome assembly GCF_040703125.1 of Flavobacterium ovatum. Lineage (NCBI taxonomy): Bacteria > Pseudomonadati > Bacteroidota > Flavobacteriia > Flavobacteriales > Flavobacteriaceae > Flavobacterium > Flavobacterium ovatum. Next base: position 1,624,036 of record NZ_CP160035.1, on the reverse strand, counting down.
CATCGATCTTAATCAAATTTATTAAAAACAAAAAAACATTAGTTTTTTTACTAAAGGACTTCTAAAATAAAAACTAATAGTTATCAAATTATTTTTATATTTATAAAAAAAAGCAAAACCCTACTTTGCAAGTGTAATTTAAAATCTATTCCCCCTAAATCAAAAAACAATGTATTCTTCACAAGTAATACCTGATTCAAATTCTTTACAGTCGGTTTTAACAGGTCATACTTTAAAAAAAGAATTTGATACTATCCTAGAATACATATCTGATATTTGTGAAATATCCGACTGCTTCATTTCAATAAAAGCTATAGAAGATGTTGTTATAGTATCTAAAAAAGGATTAGAAAATTTCAGCAATCTAAATGAAATTGATTATTTTCAAAAACTTATAAACAGTCAAGAAATTTTAATTTCGTCTGATTATAATCATGATTATCCATTAAATAATTACAAAGGAATTTTCTTGTTTTGCGCAAGTTTCCCCATAAAATCATGCAATAAATTAATATGGGGGAATATTTGCGTTCTAAATAAAGAAAATCTCGAACTTAATACTAAGGAATTAAAAATAGTAAAACAATGTGTTACACAAATAGAATCGATATTAGATTTAAGCCTAAAAAATCATGAATTAGAAACGCAGTTAATTGAGAATAGAATACAATTTAAATCTTTATTAGAAAATTCTAATGAAATTGTTTACGAACTCACATTAGAAGGAGTTATCAGTTTTGCATCAAAAAATTGGAGATTGTATTTAGGACATAAAAATGAAGAAATCATTGGCAAAAGTAGTTCAGACTTTATTCATCCTGAAGATATTGATAAGTGTCTTGAATATATCAGTACGATTAAACTAAATATAACAACTAATAGCGAAATCATTTATAGAATACTACACAAGGAAGGATACTATCGCTGGCACTCTACAAAAATTCATTTAATAGAAAAAAACAATCAACAATTTTACATAGGCAACTGTAGGGATGTAACGGAACATATCGAAGGCAAACATAAACTTCAACTTCAAAAAGAATTATATGAAACAATATTAAATTGTCTGCCAACTGATGTAGCTGTATTTGACTCTAATCACAAATACCTCTATATAAACCCTATTGCAATCAAAAACAAAGAACTAAGCGATTATATCATTGGCAAAGATGATTTTGAATACGCAACTCATACCAATCGAAATAATAAATTTGCCATTGAAAGGCAAACTAAATTTAATGCCGCACTACAAAGTAAAAAAACACTGTCGTGGGAAGAAGAATTATATGATGCAAATGGAAAAGTAACTTTTCACGATAGAAAATTCACACCAATTTTTAACAAAGATGGAAGCCTAAATATTATGATTGGTTTTAGTGTAAACATGACTGAAAGCAAAAAAATACAAACTGAAATTCTAAAAAGCAGACAACTTACCAAAAGTATTATCCAAAATTTGGCTGTTGGAATTTTAGTACAAGGTCCTAACTCAGAAATCATAGACAATAACATCTCCGCTTGCGAAATGTTAGGACTTACCCAAAACCAGCTTATAGGGAAAAATTCATTTGATGAATCATGGAAAGTAATTTATGAAAATGGGACTAATTTCAAACCTGAAGACCATCCAGTACCACTAGCTATAAAACAATTAAAACCAATCAATAACGTCGTTATGGGCGTGCATAGACCCACAAAAAAAGATTTAGTTTGGCTATTAGTTGATGCCATTCCTGTTTTTGGAAATCAAAACCAACTTCTTTATGTGATTTGTTCTTTCAACGACATAACAATGCAAAAAAATACTGAAGAAAAATTAAAAGTTAGTAATGAACGTTTTAAACATGTTACCAAAGCAACATCTGACGTAATTTGGGACTTAGATGTTATCACTGGTACCGTAATAATGGGCAATAATTTCACCAAACACTTTGGTCATCATTTTAAAAATAAAGACAATATCATACCTGCTGCTGAATGTGATAGTTACATTCACCCCGATGATGTTGAAAAAGTTAACAAAAAATTAGATTTAATATTACGTGATAAAACAATCAAAAAATGGAATCAAGAATACCGCTATTTAAAATCAGACGGCTACTATTCCTATGTAAAAAATAAAGCCTATATCATACGAGATAAAAATGGCAAAGCAACACGCATGATAGGGTCTTTGACCGATATAACTCTTGAGAAAAAACTAAAAGACGAATTACTAAGCAGTGAAGAAAAATTCAAAGGTGCTTTTGAATATTCATCAATTGGTATAGGAATAGTAAATAATGATGGTTATTGGATTGACGCTAACAAACACTTATGCAATATATTAGGTTATCATAAAGACGAGTTAAAGTCCCTAACATTCATGGATATAACTCACGCCCATGATTTAAGGAATGAATTATTTAATAAAAGCAGATTAGTAGCTAATGAAATACCATTTTATCAAATAGAAAAAAGATATATTAATAAAAACAAGAGTATTATTTGGACAAATCTATCCGTTTCGACCGTAAGAGATATTAATGGAGAAATTAAATATTTTATCGCACAAATCATAGACATCACTGAAAGAAAAAAAGTTGAAAAAGAAAACAAAGATTTAGTAGAAGAAAACAACCGAAACAGAAACATTCAGCTTAATGAAGCTAAAAATTTATATCGTCTTTTAGCAGACAATACAATCGATTTAGTCTGTTTACATGAACTGAATCTGACTTTTCAGTATGTGTCTCCTTCTGTTAAAAATTTAATAGGGTTTACACCAGAAGAAATGGTTGGTAAAACACCAATGGACTTTGCTCACCCAGAAGACATTGAAGTGATAACAAATCATTTATACAAACTTAATTCAACAAATATAATTACCCCTATTCAGTACCGTTATTTAAATTCAGAGAATAAATATATCTGGGTAGAAACTATTGCTAAAATTGTTTTTAAAAATGAAATACCTGTAAAAATTCAAACTAACACAAGAGATATTTCCATAAGAAAAAAAGCAGAATTTGTAATTGAAAAAACACTTAGACAAGAACGCGAATTAAATGAATTACGTACAAATTTAGTCTCTACTATATCTCACGAGTTCCGAACCCCCATGACAACCATACGGACAAGTGCGGAATTAATTGGCATGTACATAGAAAAACAACACTATGACAATAGTAATAATTTAAGAAAACACATCAACCGAATTACAGATGAGATTGATAGAATTGTTGAATTGATGAACGCTGTTTTAATCATATCTAAGGATGACTCTAAGAAAACTAACTTCAAACCAGAAAAGTTTGATTTAAAAGATCTTTGTCTTAACATTATTCAAACGACTTTTAGTAACAACAAAGACAATCGTAAAGTAGAAGTACAAATAGAAGGAAAAGAGTTTTTAATTTTTGCCGACAAAAATTTAATAGAATATGCCATTTTCAATATTCTAAACAACGCCTTTAAATATTCTGAAAATTGTGGGGATGTAATAATGAAAATAATCAATTATGAATCTATAATTAAGATTGAAATAATAGATTTTGGTATTGGTATCCCTGAAAACGATCAACCAAAACTTTTTAATACTTTTTTTAGAGCGAGTAATACTAATGGAATTCAAGGTACCGGTTTAGGACTTTATATTGTTAAAACATTTATTGAAAGGAATTCCGGTATTGTTAAATTAGAAAGCAAACTTGGAAAAGGAACTAAAATAATTATACAATTACCTGAATTAGATTTACAGTGATAAAAAATACATAAATTATAGATCATAAATTGCACATTAGAGGACTAAATACTAGAAATTACTTTAAATGGATTCCTAGTATTTAAAGCCAAAAAGGGGCTTAAAAAAACATAAGTCAATTAAATTGAAAAAAAACCGCAGGTTTACATTAATAAAATAAATAAAGTAATGAGAAAGAGGTAATAAAAACCATGAATAATTTATTCAACTAAATCTTAAGTAATGTCAAATGCCCCAAAAACTCCCCCTGGATGATCTAATTTCGTTAAATTATAATTATTGACACCATATATAATTCAACATTTAGAACGTATAAGAATCATTAAGTAAAAAATTTAAATCGTTTTGATATAATCTCTTGGAGTCAAGCCTACATATTTCTTAAAACTGGTTGAGAAATATGACAAAGAATTAAAACCAGACTGATCAACTAAAAACTGAACATTTCTTTCTCCTAACGAAATTAATTTCAAAGCATAATCTAATTTGAATTCTCTAATATATTGACTTATATTTTTATTAGTACGCTTTCTGATTTTTTTATCTAAAGTAGATTTACTTATATGAAGCCGATTTGATAATTCTTGAATATCAATTTCACCTTTTATGTTTTTTGCCAAAATAATATTAACCGATAATAGAAAATCTTTTTCAGATAACTTTATTGTAACTTTTGAAAAAGGATCAGGTCTATTTTTTTTCTCAATTTGCGATTTTAAGTTAAGAATATTATTGATTTTTAATATTAATTCTCGTGTTTTAAATGGCTTCATAATATAGTCGTTAACCCCATTTTCTAGTTGCCTAAATTTAGTTTCATCATCTTTACTAGCAGTAATAATTACGAAAGGAATAGTACTGAAATTATTATTATTTCTGATTTTTAAAAACAATGCTTCCCCTCCCATAACAGGCATCAGTAAGTCACTTATAATAAGATCCGGCAAAACACTTTCTAAATACACAAATGCTTCATAACCATTTTTAAACCACTTCACATTAAAATTACTTAAAATCAGTAAATCAACAATTGACTCACCTAATGCATAATCATCTTCAATTAGAACTATGTTTTTTTTAGAATTTTTCACACAACTAAAATACAAACAAAAACTTTAAATTAGAAGTAAATTATATTAAATCAATGATACTTATTCAGCTTAAAACATACAATTAAAATACTTTTAATCAATATTCAAAAAGACATCAAATAATTCCTCAAAAAATATTTATAATGGATGAAATTTTATCTAGAACTTTAAAAGGAAATAATTCTATAATTTAGTTATTCTAAAATAAAAAAAGTTTTGATTTTATGTATACTTCTTTAAAAAAATAAAGATTTAAACCGGTATTTCAAAACTCTATTATACACTGGAATTATAAATAAAATGTTATTCAAAACACCAATAACCCACTTCTAAATGGGGTGAGTTAATACAAAACAAATTAAAAGATCTATTCAATTAGAAACTAAAAAAAAGTTAATACAAAATTCATCTTATATTTCACTTATGAATAAAAATAGAATACTAATTATTGATGATGAGTTAAATATTAGAGAAACTATAAATGAGCTACTAATTCTTAAAAATTATGATACAAGAACTGCTATAAACGGACAAATTGGACTTGATATTTTAGAAAACTGGACGCCCGACCTAATTATATGCGACATAATGATGCCTGTAATGGATGGATATTCTTTCCAAAAAATCGTTCATGACGACAAACTATTAAGTAGTATACCTTTTATATTTTTGACCGCTAAAAATGAGAACAATTTAATGCGTAAATGTTTAATTAATGGAGCTGACGACTTTTTAACAAAACCTTTTAAAACAGGTGACTTGTTGAAAACAATAGAAACAAAAATAGACAAATTCAAAAAAATTAAAAATACAACTAATCTATACATTGGTAATAAAAACCATTTTTCACATGAAATAAATACTCCTTTAAACAGTATTATAGGCTCAATTGATTTACTTATCAAATATCCTAATGAATTTAAAAAAAGTGAAACATCTAATTTTTACGAAGCCATTAAAATATCTAGTGAGCGTTTGAATAGAACCATGCAAAAAATCGTTCTTATGGAGAACATAAAAGACAATCAATTTGAAGTAGCAAATGGAGACTTTTCAGAAGTTAAAAGTACTTTCAAAAATGTTATAAAAAATTTATCTCTGAATTATACAGGACTAGAAAAAAGAGTAGTATCAAAATTTGTAACATCCGAATTAGAAATCAGTAAAAAGAATCTAGATTTTATTTTATTTGAATTATTAGACAATGCATTAAAATTCTCTCCAAAAAACAAAAAAGTAACTATTGACGGAAATCTTTATAATACAGATTATTATGAAATACGAATATTTGATTTCGGAGTTGGATTCAAGGAAGATGAGCTAAAAATGATTGATGCCGCGGTACAGTTTAATCGAGATGAAAAAGAACAAAAAGGATTAGGCTTAGGACTTTATCTAAGTAAATCTATCATAAAGAAATCGAATGGAATAATAAGTATTTTACCCCGAGAAAATGAAGGGACTAAAATTAATATTTTACTACCTATCAAGAAGTATATCTAATAACTCGCAATACTATATCTATGTAATATTAAGGTTTTAAAATCCGAACGTTACTAATCTAGCGGATTTAGTTTAAAAAAAACACAGAAACTGTCTAACTAAAACGAGACATTACTCTTCCTAATTTTTTAGAAAAAGCATTAGTAAGAGTATTATAATCCATAATCATTGAAATAGACTCCGTATTATCTGCATCAGATGATATGGAGTTTTTTAATTCCTCTATAATACCACCTACCAAATACCACCTCAGTGTTAAAATGGTTTCGTTAACATTTTGAGCAATAGTATCATTCTTTGATTTCGGAAAAATATTTTGTTCCTCCCAATTGTGCATGACTAGCTTCTCATCCTCCATTAAAATATCAGTTACTTCTTGCGCATACTCAGCTGGTAAATGCATCAAATATTGTTCTAAACTAAAGCTTTCGTTTTGCAAATAATGATTAATTAAATCATTAAAAACTCCTCTAAATAATGGATTTGCAAGTTCTACTTCATCTTCTTGAAGACTCAGATAAATTCTATAGAAAACTTTAAGTCTTTTTTTCTCCGTCACATTTACAATTTCCCCTTCTTCATTGGCTTTCATAAATGTGTCTTCAAACTCTTCTTCTTTATTCCCATATAACAATAAAATTTCAATAATTTTACGTTCTAATCGATACAGCACATCAACTTTCTCTAATGACTCTGGGTTTTCATTTTTAACAACCTCAAAAGACTTTTGTTCTTTTTTAGTTTTTTTCTCCACTTCAGCAATATCTTTCTGAGTTAACTGAGCCAAAGTACTCACCAAAACTTGCTCTGAAATATCCATAATGCGGGAACATTCCTGTATGTAAATTTCGCGCTGAATGCGATCTGGAATCTTAGAGATACTTTGAACCATATCTCGGATCAAGTCGGCTTTTTTAATCGGATCATTCTTTGCCTCATTCATCAAAAGCGAAGCTTTGAACTGAATAAAATCCTTAGCATTATTTTCTAAATAAGCTACTAAATCATCATAGGAAGTTTTTTTAGCAAAACTATCCGGATCTTCTCCATCTGGAAAAGTACAGACTTTGACATTCATTCCTTCTTCCAGAATTAAATCGATTCCACGAATAGAAGCACGTAGTCCCGCTGCATCACCATCAAAAAGTACTGTAATATTTTTTGTTAATCTATTAACTAGCCTAATTTGATCTGGCGTCAAAGCAGTTCCAGAAGAAGCTACCACGTTCTCAATTCCAGATTGATTGAACTGAATTACATCTGTATACCCTTCAACCAAATAACAATTATTTAGTTTTGCAATCGCTTGTTTGGCTTGAAAAATACCATACAAAACTTTACTCTTGTGGTAGAGATCACTTTCAGGCGAGTTAAGGTACTTGGCCGCCTTTTTATCATTGGTTAAAATTCGACCACCAAAACCTAAGGTTCTCCCAGACATACTTTGAATAGGAAACATCACACGTCCTTTGAATCGATCAAAAGGTCTATCATCTCTAGGAATAGTTAATCCTGTACTTTCAAGATATTCTAACTGATATCCTTTCCCCAAGGCTTCTTTAGTAAAGGCGTCCCAAGTTTCAGGTGAATATCCTAAACTAAATTTCTCAATCGTTTCATTTGTAAAACCTCGTTCTTTAAAATAAGATAAACCTATGGATTTTCCTTCTTCTGACTTTAATAAGGTTGAATGAAAATAATTTTTAGCAAATTCAGAAACTAGATACATACTTTCACGAGCATCCATATTTGCCTTTTCCTCATTCGTTTGCTCTGTTTCTTCTATTTCAATATTGTATTTTTTGGCCAAATATCGTATAGCCTCAGGATAAGTAAAGTGTTCATGTTCCATCAGGAAGGCAACTGAATTTCCGCCTTTTCCAGAACTAAAATCCTTCCAAATCCCCTTAGCGGGTGAAACCATAAAGGACGGAGAGCGCTCATCAGAGAATGGACTCAAGCCTTTAAAATTACTTCCTGCACGTTTTAATTGTACAAAATCGCCAATAACTTCCTCAACACGAGCAGTTTCAAATACGGTATCTATGGTAGATTTAGAAATCAATTTCTTAAGAATTCAAAGTTGGAAAAGTTCAAAGATACAATATGAATTGCAAAAATCAATTGCAATTTCAACGCTAATTACAATGTAAATCTAAAAAAACAATAGCTATTAGATTTTCATTTATTTTTGATTTTCAACACTGTAATTGCCTTTATTTTTTCCTTTCAATAACATAATTAACCATTAAAATTAATGATTTTTTATATTCAGAATTGGGGTAATTTTCAATTAGGGAAAGGGCTTCTTGCTGAAAAGCAATCATTTTTTTTTCAGCATAATCTAAACCATTATTATCTTTTACAAATGCAATGACTTCTTTAACTCGTTTTTTGTCCTTATTGTGGTTTTTTATCGAATTAATGAGCCATGATTTCTCTTTAGAAGTACACGTGTTTAAAACATGAATCAGTGGTAAAGTCATCTTTTGCTCTTTGATATCAATACCTGTAGGTTTCCCGATGGCTTCTTCAGAATAATCGAACAAATCATCTTTGATTTGAAATGCCATTCCAATTAATTCTCCAAATTTCCGAATGTTTTCTACTTGAAAATCATCATCAATAACTGATTTTGCTCCAAGGGCACAACAAGCAGCAATAAGTGTAGCTGTCTTTTTTCGGATAATCTCATAATAGACTGCCTCAGTAATATCCAGTCGGCGGGCTTTTTCTATTTGAAGTAATTCACCCTCGCTCATTTCACGTACTGCTACTGAAATAATTTTCAGTAAATCAAAATCTCCATTATCGATAGAAAGCAACAATCCTTTGGAGAGTAAGTAATCTCCAACTAAAACAGCAATTTTATTTTTCCAAAGCGCATTAATGGAAAAAAAACCACGTCGGCGATTGCTATCATCCACAACATCATCATGAACCAAAGTTGCGGTATGAATGAGCTCAATTACACTCGCTCCTCGATACGTTCGTTCATTAACTGTTCCTTCTGAAACCATCTTGGCACATAAAAAAACAAACATCGGACGCATTTGTTTTCCTTTACGATTTACAATATAATAAGTAATTCTATTAAGTAAGGCCACTTGTGAAGTCATAGACTCGTGGAACTTTTTTTCAAAAAGTTCCATCTCATCAAAGATGGGTTGTTTTATTTGGGAAGTAACATTCATTTCGATTTCAAATATACTATTTTTAATAAAAAAACAACTATATAATTCGTTTTAGTCAAATCATGAAAAAGCATCTTAAACGTCTTTCATTGATTTTGGCTTGTTTTATTTATTCCTTTTTTCGTATATTGGCGCTCATTTACACAATGATTAAACCATTTAGTTAATTAACTATCAAACCTTTAAAATCAACACAAAACCTTCTATTACTATGAAAACAAAAAAAATAATTTTAGCTACTTTCCTAGTGTTAGGGCTATGTATTAGTTGTAATTCAAATGACAAAACAACTGACAACACGACTTTATCTCAAGAAGACTTAACTAATGAATCAAAAATTGACGCCGCTATTGAAGACGTATCTAATCTGGTTGAAAATCAATATGCTGCTCATCAAACTACAACAACAAAACCTAGCTCAATAAGCCCACAATACTTGCCTGATTGCGCCTCAGTAAGCACTTCAACAACTACAGACAGCTATATACGCGTAATTGATTTTGGAACTAGTAATTGTACCCTGAAAAATGGAAACGTAGTAAAAGGAAAAATTACTGTTAGTTTTTCGAAAAGCACTGCAGAAGCTAGTAAAACCTTATCATATGCTTTTGAAAACTTCTACCATAACGGTAACCTTATAATAGGTAATAAAAATTTAGTTCTTACAAAATTAAACACAGCACAACCTGTAAGTACTCATAATGTTGACATGATCATCACTTTTGCAAACGGCCAAAAATACTCTAGAACAGGAACTATCGCAAGAGAATTTACTGAAGGATATACTACTCCTTTCGACTGGGAAGATAACGTCCTTTCTATTACCGGAAAAACTACAACGACACTTCCTACCGGAGCTGAAATCACCAATACAGTAACTACAGCATTAATCGTTAAAGCGATCTGCAAAATAGTATTTCCTGTAAAAGGAAGCGTCACAATTGTTAAAAATGGTAATGAAGGAGTAATTGATTTTGGAGACGGCACTTGTGACAAATTTGCTACTTTCACTATCAAAGGAATTACGATTCCCTTTACATTACAATAAAAACATAAAATGTTTGAAGTTAAAAATCCCTTTCACAAAATTATGTAAAAGGGATTTTTAATTTTTAAGCTTCTTTATTTGCCAGTTGACCACAAGCGGCATCAATATCTTTTCCTCTACTACGCCTTACTTTTACAACGATACCTATATTTTGTAATCCTTTAATATATGCATTCGTGGCTTCTTCAGATGCTTGTTGAAACTCACCGTCATCAATAGGATTATACTCAATCAAGTTCACTTTACAAGGAACGTATTTGCAAAATTTAACCAAAGCATCTACCGATTCCTGATTATCATTAATTCCTTTCCAAACAACATACTCGTAGGAAATTTTTGATTTTGTTTTTCGATACCAATACTCTAACGATTCTCTTAAATCTGCTAAAGGAAAATTAGCACTAAAAGGCATGATTCGTGCTCTAATTTCATCAATAGCCGAGTGTAAGGAAACTGCTAATTTAAATTTCACATCATCATCAGCTAGTTTTTTAATCATTTTAGGAATACCAGAAGTCGAAACCATAATTCGTTTCGGAGACATCCCCAAACCTTCCTCAGAGGTAATCATTTCAATCGCCTTCATTACATTATTGTAATTCATTAAAGGCTCACCCATTCCCATAAAAACAATATTAGAAAGCGGATGATTGTAGTATAATTTACTTTCTCTATCTATGGCAACAACTTGATCATAAATCTCGGCCGGTTCAAGATTACGCATTCTTTTCAAACGAGCAGTTGCACAAAAATTACAATCTAAACTACAGCCCACTTGACTAGAAACACAAGCGGTAGTCCTTGTTTTAGTTGGAATCAAAACAGATTCAACTACTAGTCCATCATGTAAACGAACGGCATTTTTAACTGTCCCGTCCTCAGACCTTTGCATAGTATCCACTTTGATGTGATTAATCACATAATTTGACTCTAACATGGCTCTTGTATCTTTGGCAAGATTAGTCATATCATCAAAACTATGTGCTCCTTTGCTCCACAACCATTCATAGACTTGATTACCGCGAAACGATTTATCGCCATTGGCAACAAAAAAATCTCGCAATTGTTCTTTACTTAAAGCTCGTATGTCTTTTTTCTCTATTTGCATGGTGCAAATTTAATGACTATTTATCGATTTGTTGTTTTGATAATTTAATAACTTTGGCGAAATTGATAAAAAATCAAAACCAATGCATTTCCTCTCCCAAGATTTAGAAGATTATATCGAACAACATTCTGAAAAAGAACCTGCTTTACTAGCGGCACTAAATAAAGAAACCTATCAAAAAATTTTACTTCCAAGAATGCTTAGCGGTCATTTTCAAGGTCGGGTTTTAAGTATGCTTTCTAAATTAATCCGTCCTGTGAATATTCTTGAAATAGGCACTTATACAGGTTATTCTGCATTGTGTTTATGTGAAGGAATACAGGAAAACGGTGTCTTGCATACGATTGACATCAAGGAAGAGTTAGTTGATTTTCAACGCAAACATTTTGACAAATCACCTTGGGGAGCTCAAATCGTTCAACATCTTGGCGAAGCGACTGACATCATCCCTACTTTGAATGAAAAATTCGATTTGGTTTTTATTGATGCTGACAAGGAAAACTACATCAACTATTTTGAAATGATTGTTCCTAAAATGAATAAAGGCGGAATTATCCTTTCGGACAATGTATTATGGAGCGGAAAGGTGGTTCAAGAAATTCACCCCAATGACATCAGTACACAAATATTAGTGAAATACAACAATTTACTAAGAGACGATACAAGAGTAGAAACGGTTTTATTGCCGATACGTGATGGTTTGACGGTGAGTAGAGTGTTATAATATTTAAAGACGCTAAGTCTTTTTCAACCCACATCCATTAGCCCAGATCGAAATGAAAATCCTTGCACTCTAAAATGGATTTTTTCTTGTTCTAAAAGAGCGACCGAAGGAAGCTCCTTTTAGGGCTTAGAAAAAACCGTTATTGAGTGCAAGATTGCAATGTAGTGCTGGAAATTGCTCCAAAAAGCTAAACTATTGGAAAATATTTCACTTGTACTATTTTGTAAATCTTGAAAATCACATAACCAGACAAGAGGCCGAATAAAAAGCCGCACAAAATATCTATTGGATAATGTAAGCCTAAGTAAATCCTACTATACGCAAAAATTAAAGACCATAAAAAAATCAAATAACTATGCTTGTAGTACGTTCGTAATATTTCATAAAGAAACATCATTGTTGCCATACTAGTGGCTGCATGTCCTGAGAAGAAACTAAAGGAATTACTTGATTTCACTACTCGAATTGTAGTATTGATTTCAGGATTACTGCAAGGACGTAACCGTTCAAATCCGTACTTGAATAAATTGGTCACCTGATCTGACCATGTAATCAAAACAGCCATAAATAACAAAACATACAGTGTTTGTTTACCTCCAATTTTCTTATAAAGAAGGTATAAAAGAAATAAAAATAATGGAATCCAATTTGTTTGTTTCGTTATAAACAACCAAAGACCATCATAAGTTTCTGAACCCAAGCCGTTAAGAAAAATCAGTAATTGGGTATCTAGAGAAAGTAACTTTTCAATCATTACATTTGACGTTTTACTGGACCAGACACGTCTTCGATATCTTCCTTGATTTTATTAGCCTGCGTAACAGTATCTCCTAAAACATCCTCAGTGGCTTTATTAATTTTAGAATTAATACTTCCAGACATATCCGTTAAAGATTTAGCATCAAGACCGTTGTCCTCTATCCCTTTATGAATTTCACTTTTGATATCATTGGTCGCATTTTTCACCTGCGCAATTGTTTTACCTAGCGTACGTGCTATTTCAGGTACTTTATCCGCACCAAAAAGCATTAACACTATAAACATAATAAAAACTAATTCTCCTCCACCTATACCAAACATAATTATACTGTTTTATACTGCAAAGATATCATTTTTTGATTCCTTGTCTTTTAATTTTTTCATAAAAATACGCTATAAATCGACCTCTAAATCTTTAATTTGCTGTAATTCGCTTAAATTCTTTATTCTTATTACTTAGAAAATCCAATAATTGAAACTCTAACGCTGGGTCCATTAATGTTCTTGATTTAGAATCGTTTTCACAATAAACTAAAAACAATTTAATTTCATCATCTCTTAGCCCCAAAGTGCTTGACAAGAAAGAATAATTAACATGACTGATAACGTAGTCCGCAAAAGTAGTGTCTTTGTAAAAATCTTGTTTACCAGGATTGTCTTTTCGCATTGTTTTTAAGATACCTTTATAAATCCTAACAAAATCCATCCCTTTATCAATTGTTTGATCAGAAAGCATGGCTGTATTCTTTGGTGAGGACTTAGCATCATCAAAAAATTGTAAATCAACAATTTTTTGAGTACTTCCCGAAATAGGATTCATCTCTTTTTTGGCTAAAATTATTACTTCCGCTAATTCATTTGTAAAAACATCTAAAGGAACTATTACATGTGACGCTAAAAAATCCTTTTCGGTCAGAATAATTCTTTTAGACTTAAAAACTAAACTGGAAAAAACCAAGGTATCACTAACACTAGCCCTAATTTCAAAAGATCCATAAGCGTTTACAGCGGTACCCAAATTATGTTTAGTATTAAATACAATTACATCTTCTACAGGAATTAATGCATTCCTAACTTGACCTTTTATCAATTTACTGGTTGCTATTTGAGCAAAAATTAACTGACCACAAAGCAAAGCGATTGATAGTATTCCGATTTTAGTTTTCATCTATAATTTTAATTTGAAAAGATTATTAACCTTAAAAAAACAAACTGCGTATTTGTATAAAGTTACGGGTTTCATTGCAAAAAATAAAGGCAAATCCTATTTAGTTTGCACGGCAATACTCTCTTTGTACATTTCAGCCAATTGCGCTAACAAAAACTCAATACTAACTTTGTTCTTGGTTTCCAAAACTTTTGTGAATTTTGGATTCTCTACGGCATAATAAATAAACCCTTTAACATACAATAAAGGTATCTTTAATTTACCCACAAAATGAGCTTGCTCAAACATATACTCTAATTGTCGGATAAACTTTTCTTTCTTTTCGACTTCCAATTCCTTTTTAAGCATTGCTGTACGACCAGAAATTAAATTAAGCAAAGGGTCCAACCCTACCGAAGCACCACCAGACCCTCCAAAATCTGATGCTGCTTTCAACTTTCGCTCTGCAGGCGAATAAGAACGCTGACTTGATGAAATTATCCCCAAGCTGACTGCGTTTACGTGACTATAGGTTTTAATTACTACCTCATCAAGATAATTCATAACAGGAAGCATAGTTACAATTACTTTTTGACCCGCAAGGTTCTCATCAGTCAATACCACTTTCACTCGAGTGTATTGAAACATCGAAAAAACAAGCGTATCTCCTTTCACAGCAGGGATTACAAAATCTCCGCTCTTATCAGTCTGAACCATTTGTTCCGTTTTAAGATTTATCACATAAACCCCTTCTAAATTTACCATGGTACTGCTTACTCTACCATTGACCTGAATCTTTGGAGATTGTTGAGCAATAGCAATCGAACAAACAAATAAGAACAAACAGCAAAACAACTTCATATTATCGTGATATTGGTAAAAGTACCTATAAGACCTCACAACCATTCCTAAGGCCTTGATAATAATATGTTAATAATAAACCTAAAAACTACTCATAACTACTGATCTGTTTTTTATACCTTTATCCTAAAAACAGCATGAAGAACGTACTTATCGCCAGCACCTCAACAGTACACGGCGAAAAACATTTAGAATACTTACTCCCTGAATTAACCCTTCTTTTCCAAAAATGCAAAACAATTCTTTTTATTCCTTACGCTCGTCCTGGCGGCATCTCACATAATGACTATACCAAAATTGCGGCACAAACTTTTGCCAAAATCAATCTTAATGTAAAAGGAATTCATGAGTTCAAAGATCCAACTGCAGCTATTGAAGGAGCTGAAGGTATTTTTACAGGGGGAGGAAATACGTTTTTATTAGTTTCTCAATTGTATTCAAATCAAATTATGAGCAAACTATCTGAAGTAGTAAAAAAAGGAACACCCTACTTAGGCACTAGCGCAGGAAGCAATATTTGCGGCCTAAGCATGCAAACTACTAATGACATGCCTATTGTTTACCCACCAAGTTTTCAAACCTTAGGATTAATCCCATTTAACATCAATCCACATTACCTAGATACCGAAAAACAATCTACACACATGGGAGAGACCCGAGAAACTAGAATTAATGAATTTCACGCCTTCAATACTATTCCCGTTTTAGGCTTAAGAGAAGGAAGTTGGCTTGAGGTCAAAAACAACAAAATCACTTTGAAAGGAAACTTAACGGCACGTCTTTTTAGAAAAGGAGAACATCCAACCGAACTGGAAAGCGACAGTAACTTAACCGATTTAAAATAAAAAAACCGAAACATTTCTGTTTCGGTTTTTTAAAGAGCGAAAGACGAGGCTCGAACTCGCGACAACCAGCTTGGAAGGCTGGAGCTCTACCAACTGAGCTACTTTCGCATTAAAATTATGATACTCTAGCAATTACTAAACTGCTCTTAGAGCGAAAGACGAGGCTCGAACTCGCGACAACCAGCTTGGAAGGCTGGAGCTCTACCAACTGAGCTACTTTCGCATTACTGGCGCAAAGATATACAATAAGTTCAATTTGAAACAACTTTTTTTTAATGTTTTTTATAAAAAATCAATATCAGCACCTAACCTTTTTAAAATTAAAATGTTAGCTAAGTACTTTTTTTCATCACTTTCTAACTAAGAAAGTATTTTCTACTAAAAAACACTTCATATCACTTGACCTAATTACTTAATTTTAGCCTTAAGAAATCAAATGAGACATAACTTCTTCTTCATTTGATGGGTGATATATAAATAAACAGGATTTATCTTTTATGGTTTGTATGATTTTATTAGTCAATTCTACGGGAATAGCTGGACAACCTAAACTTCTTCCTAATCTTTTATTATTCGATATAAAAGACTTCGAAACATAATCTGCTCCATGAATCACCACGGCTCTTTCTCTGGCGTTATCATTAATTCCTTTTTCTAACCCATCTAATCTTAAAGACTTTCCGTGCTTACCTGTATATATCTCGCCAGTAGCATAAAACCCTAAACTACTTTTAAAGGACTCAGGAGTATTTGAAAAACTTGCCGCAAATTCATTACCCGAATTTCTTCCGTGAGCTACTAAGGAATTATATAAAACGGTATTGGTCTCCAAATCAATCACCCAAAGTCTTGGAATATTGGAAGAAAGACTAAAGTCTATTAACGTCAAAATATTTTTTTGAATTAATCCTTTTTCTTTAAGAAGATAAAAACCATTTAAAGCTTTTGTAAAAATATCAAATTTAGGCAATTCAAATTGGCTTGATTGCAAACTTTCATATACCCTTTCTTCATTTGAAACTGGAGTTACATATGCTATTTTTTTAACCTTATTCTCTTTTGTTTCTTTAGCTCCAATGAAGAATGAACCACCTATTAATAATAAAAAAAAGGACAACAAACAACTAACAAAAATTTTATAACGCATTGATTTAGATTAAATTACACAATAGAAACGGGATGGCAAATATATGATATGTTTCCTGATTAAACAAACACCTAAACCGCCAAAGCGAACAATTAACAATTTTTCACACATTAAGTACTACAAAAGCATACTCTATTTATTTGCAAGTGGTTAAAATTATGTTATTTTTGCTCGGACAATATTCTTTTTATGACAAAACATTATTATTTATTTATTCTTATATGCTGGGTCATAAGCAGTACTATTTACAGTCAAAAAAAGGAACTCACCTCCAAATTCCTTACATCGGACATTTCAATAGATGGAAAAATAAGTGAAAATGTATGGTTTGAGAACGATAATATCGCTTCAGATTTCATCATGTACGAACCCGATAATGGGAAACCAATTCCTAACGAAAAAAAAACAGAAGTAAAAATCCTGCATGATGATACCGCAATATACATTTCAGCAATTCTTTATGATAACGAACCCAATAAAATATTAAGAGAAGTTACGAATCGAGACGTCTTTGGTGCTTCAGATCATTTTTCAATCTTTATTAATGGCTTTAATGACGGACAACAAGATTATAGGTTTTATGTAAGTGCTGCAGGTGTTCAAATGGACTGCCTTGCAACCAAAGACACAGAGGACTTTAGCTGGGACGCCATCTGGGAAAGTAAAGTTAAAATAACTAATTTTGGCTGGGTCGTAGAAATAAAAATACCATATGCCGCCTTACGGTTTTCTGATACAAGAAACCAAATCTGGGGGATTAATTTCATGCGGGAAATTAAACGTAATGTTCAAAAATATACTTGGAACTACATAGATACTAGAATTGGCAACATCATAAATCAAGCAGGTATTTTAAACGGAATCAACAACATCTCCCCTCCAACGCGTCTTTTCTTAATTCCTTATACATCTGCTTATTATCAAGAAGACAATACCGCTTCTGACAGAGTGCTAAAAGCTGGATTAGATATTAAATACGGGATTAACGCTTCCTTTACACTTGACGCTATATTAGTACCTGATTTTGGTCAAACTAAATTTGACAATGCGATACTGAACCTCGACCCTTTTGAACAAACTTTAGAAGAAAACAGACCTTTTTTTACTGAAGGGACAAACTTATTCAGCACAGGAAACTTATTTTATTCCAGAAGAATTGGAGGGAGCCCTGTCATTGAAAAAGAAACCTTGGAAAGTCAAATCTCAAATGATGAAGAAGTCACGAACTTCCCTAGCACTGTTAATCTAATAAATGCCGTGAAAATTTCAGGCAGAACAAAAAAAGGACTTGGACTTGGTATTTTAAACGCAGTAACAGAAAAAACATTTGCAAAGGTTCACAATAATAGCACAAATGACGACAGAGAAACAGTTATTCAACCGTTAACTAATTACAATATTTTAGTTTTAGACCAACGTTTTAGACAAAACTCATCGGTGACATTCCTAAACACAAACACAGTTAGAGATGGACATTATAGAGACGCTAATGTTTCGGCTTTATTATTTGACCTAAACACAAGAGAAAACACCTACAATCTATATGGAGATTTAAAATACAGTACCATCAACGACTTTGAAGACACAAATGGACTTAGGTCACAATTAGGTTTTTCCAAAACAAGTGGACAATATCGTTACGGACTTTTATCAAAATACGTTTCTAAAAACTTTGATTCGAATGATCTAGGACTCCTCTATTTCACAAACTATCACAGTGGATACTTAGAGGGAAGCTACCGAATTGTAAACCCAACCAAAGTATTAAATACCTTTAAAATTAAAGAATACGCCAACATCGAGTTTGAAAACACTACTGACAAACCTCAGAATGCAACAATTGCAACGGAGCTTAAAGCATCCAATTTAAAAAATGATTTTTTCGAATTAATAGTTGACATCAACCCTATAAAAACTTACGATTTTTACGAACCCAGAACAACCGCAAGATATTCATATGTTCCCCAAAACGTCTATGGTGTTTTTAACTATAGCTCTAATGAGAATAGACCCTTTTCAATTGTACTCCAACCTGCAATAACCAAATATAACGAAAAAGACCGCATCTCCTATTGGTTTTATTCTGTATTTAAGTATCGTTTTAACACAAGACTCTCTTTATCAATAACATCTGAATATGAGAACAAAAAAAACGATAGAGGCTGGGCTGCATTTAACAACAGTGACATCATTTATGGAAAAAGAGATCGTCAACTATTGCAAAATGACTTGACCGGGAAATATGCCATAAGCAATAAAATGACCTTAAATTTAACGGCTCGTTATTATTGGTCCTATTCCGATATTCATGAGTTTTCAACTTTACAAAACGACGGAGAACTGATTACAAACAACAGTTTTTCAATGAATAAAAATCGAAATTTTAATTCTTGGAATTTTGATTTATCATACTCTTGGTGGTTTGCCCCTGGAAGTGAAATCTCCCTTTTATACAGAAACTATTCTCAAGTAAACAGTGATATTGTTGAACGAAATTTGAGAACCAATTTTACTAATGTTTTTGAAGGCAATGTGACCAATATTTTTTCTATTAGATTACGTTATTTCATTGACTACAATTCCTTAGCAAGATAACAAGGTATTATTCTGCAACAAAACATTATAACTTTGTGAGGTCTAAATTTATATATTGATTATCCCGACCAGGATTGCCTGCAAAATTTATAAAAGTTTTATATTTGCACAAAACTAAAGAAAATGAACAAAAAAGTAATCTTAATGATATTAGATGGTTGGGGAAAATCTCCTGACCCAAAAGTATCCGCAATTGACAACGCTAACGTACCTTTTATAAACAGTCTTTACAAAAAATACCCTAGCGCACAACTTCGCACAGACGGTTTACATGTTGGACTTCCTGAAGGACAAATGGGAAACAGTGAAGTAGGGCACATGAACCTTGGCGCTGGAAGAATTGTTTATCAAGATTTAGCTAAAATTAATTTGGCTGTAGCCAATAAAACCTTAGCGAAAGAACAAGTACTTAAAGACGCTTTTCAATTTGCGAAAGACAATAATAAAAAAGTACATTTTTTAGGATTAGTATCTGATGGTGGCGTTCACTCTCATACTTCGCATTTGCGCGGTTTGATTGATTCGACACAAGATTACGGCCTTGAAAATGTATTCATACACGCCTTTACAGATGGACGTGACGTTGATCCTAAATCAGGAAAGAAATATATTCAGGACTTACAAGATTACATTGCTCCTACTTCAGTAAAAATAGCCTCCGTTATTGGTCGTTACTACGCAATGGACAGAGACAAACGCTGGGAAAGAGTTAAATTAGCGTACGACCTAATGGTAAACGGACTAGGAACTCATTCAAAAGATATTGTTGCTTCAATCGAAGCAAGTTACAATGATAATGTTACAGATGAATTTATCCACCCAACTTGTGTTGTAGGTGTTGATGATAAACCAATCGCTACTATTCAAGAAGATGATGTCGTTATCTTCTTCAACTTCAGAACTGATAGAGGTCGTGAATTGACTGAGGCGCTTTCGCAGCAAGATTTCCACGAGCAAAACATGCACAAATTGAACTTGTACTATGTTACTTTAACTAATTATGACGAAACTTACAGCAATGTAAAAGTGGTTTACAATAAAGACAACATCACAGAAACATTGGGTGAAGTTTTGGAAAAAGCAGGTAAAAAACAAATTCGTATTGCTGAGACTGAAAAATATCCTCACGTAACTTTCTTCTTTTCCGGAGGTCGTGAAGAGCCTTTTATTGGCGAAAGCCGTATCTTAAAAAACTCTCCTAAAGTAGCTACTTATGATTTGCAACCAGAGATGAGTGCAAATGAATTGACAGATGCTTTAGTTCCTGAAATCGAAAAAGGCGATGTTGATTTTGTATGTTTGAACTTTGCCAACGGAGATATGGTTGGGCATACCGGAATTATGGCAGCAGCTATCCTAGCCTGTGAAGCTGTTGACAAATGTGTGGAAAGAGTAATCAATGCTGCGGTCGCTAATGACTATACTGTATTAGTAATTGCAGATCACGGAAATTGTGAAACCATGATTAATCCTGACGGAAGTCCAAATACAGCACACACAACTAACCCTGTTCCTTTTATCTTAATTGATAAAGAAATCAAGAAAGTAAATGACGGAGTACTTGGTGATATTGCACCAACTATTCTTGAACTTATGGGAGTTGCAAAACCTACAGTTATGACACAACATTCTTTGTTATAGTCAACTACAAATAATCACATATCCTAAAGCTACCTCAATCGGGTAGCTTTTTTTGTTTAAAAAATGTTAAATTTCATCTTAATGATAGTAATGCTATTATATTTGCACAAATAACATTCATTATGCAATCAATATTATCAAATATAAAAATAAAAGTCAACGAAAAAATTTATGTCAAAGATCCTGAAACATCAACTTTAGGCAAAAAAATTCTTCAAGAAAGCATCTTTTTGATTGACGAAATAGGATTTGACTCTTTTACTTTCAAAAAATTAGGAGAGAGAATAGGCTCTAATGAAAGCTCTATCTATCGTTATTTCGAAAATAAACACAAGCTATTGGTATATTTATGCTCCTGGTATTGGAGTTGGATTGAATATCGAATGGTTTTCAAAATGACAAATATTGACGACCCTATGGAACGATTAAAAAGAGCCATTATAGTCGTTACTGAAAAAGCAGAAGAAGACAAATCTATTCCACATATTAACGAAGCTGTTTTGAACAATATTATCATAACTGAATTCACAAAAACACTCCACACCAAAGAGATTGATGATGAAAATAAAGAAGGCTTTTTTTTAATTTACAAAAGTGTAATCAACCGTATCGTACTATTGATAATAGAAATAAACCCTGATTATCGGTACCCAAAAAGTTTAGCATCATCAATCATTGAAGGAGCTTTGCACCAATACTTCTTGCAAGACCATTTAAAAACCATTACCAATTGCAACGAACAAATTTCACCAACCGATTTTTACCTTAACCTACTTCTCTCAATTTTAAAAAATAACAAATAACACCATATGAAACCATTAAAACGATTTTATAATTTACTGGAATTAGACAAAAAAGATGTGTACCAATTGTTTTTTTACGGAATACTTTCTGGAGTGATTAGTTTATCCTTGCCTCTAGGAATCCAAGCTATTACCAACTTTATTCAATCCGGAAGAGCGAGTGCTTCATGGATTGTATTAATTGTAATGGTGGTCTTTGGAGTGGCGTTAGTTGGAATCCTTTCCTTAATGCAATTGCGCATCATGGAAAATTTACAACAGAAAATATTTATCCGTTCCTCCTTTGAATTTGCCGTTAGATTACCCAAAATAAAATTTGAAGAGTATTATGACAGTTACCCACCAGAACTCGCTAATCGTTTTTTTGATACTTTAATCATCCAAAAAGGAATGGCAAAATTATTAGTAGGGTTTTCAGCAGCTTTACTTCAAATTATTTTTGGAATCATTTTACTCTCTTTGTATCATAACTACTTCATCTTTTTTGGAATGTTATTATTATTGTTATTGTATTTCATTTTCAAATTCTCATACAATCCAGGATTAGACACCAGTATGAAAGAGTCCAAATACAAATACAAAGTAGCTGGATGGTTGCAGGAATTAGCTCGAAATAATTACAGTTTTAGGAATCAATTACATCATGAATACGCATTAGGAAAAAACGACAATTTAGTTTCCGAATATTTACTTTCAAGAGAAAAGCATTTTTCTGTAATCAAAACACAGTTTAGCCAATTGATTATTTTCAAAATCATCATCACGGCTAGTTTACTTTCTATAGGTGGTTATCTGGTCCTATCACAACAAATGAACATTGGGCAATTTGTAGCTGCGGAGATTATCATTTTATTAGTTATCAATTCAGTTGAAAAAATAGTCTTGGGATTGGAAACCTTTTATGATGTACTAACTTCAGTAGAAAAAATAGGATTAATTACTGACATGGCTTTGGAAGAAGAATTTCCGGCAGATTATGACAACTGCTATACTTCTATCGCACTAGATGTTGAAAAAGTAAGTTTTAAATTTCCTGATTCTAAAAACAAAATATTAGATACAATTTCTCTAAAAATAGAACAAGGAGAACGCATTTTTATTGATGGTCAAAATGGCTCTGGAAAAACTACATTTATGCGAATATTATCAGGACTAATGCAACCTACTGAAGGAGCAATATACATTAACGATGATAGTTTCAAAAAAATAAACATCAATCAATACCGATCACAGATTGAAAGTATCATTTATGGAGAAACCCCTTTTGAAGGTAGCGTTATTGATAATATTACTTTTAAAAACACATCAATTAAAGATGACACTCTGAAATGGGCTATCGAAGGAATGCAATTAGCCGATTTTGTAAAATCATTACCGCAAGGATTACTCAGTCCGATTTTTCCCGAAGGAAAACAATTATCCTCTTCAAATGCGCAAAAAATTCTGTTAGCGCGCAGTATAATTACCACACCTAAAATGTTGTTTTACGAAGACCCAACAGACACAATGGATGACAAAGTGGCAAATGAAATCATAGACTTCATAACCGCCAAAGAGCACAATTGGACCATTATTGTTTCTTCCAAAAACCCTTACTGGAAAACCAAGTGCAACAGACAAATTACCATGAAAAACGGACAAATTCTTTTAGACCAAAAAAAATAATAGTATGCTAAACATATCCGACAATAACAAACATGCCATGGCACATTTAGACCGCTACAAAACGGTAAAGGGTTTGGGAACAAGGCCACACTATAAAATCCTGAATAGAATAATTACGATTATTGCAATCATTGCTTTTTTTACCCTTTTCCTTCCCTGGACGCAAAATATTTCGGGAAAAGGAGCTGTAACAACACTTAAACCAAACCAAAGACCACAATCGATTCAAAGTGTAATTTCGGGTCGAATAGAAAAATGGTATGTGCAAGAGGGTGATTTTGTCAAAAAAGGAGACACTATCTTATTTATTTCTGAAATAAAAGAAGATTACATGGACCCCAATTTGGTCGAAAATACCAAAAATCAATTGGATGCCAAGAGTCATGCATTGGATTCTTATAGTTCTAAATATGGAGCATTAGCTAATCAAATTGTATCGATTCAAAGTGAAAAAAATCTAAAATTAGAACAAGCAGCAAACAAACTAAAACAAGCTCAATTTAAAATCAAAAGTGATTCGATTGATTTGGTTGCTGTAAAAACACAATTAAAAATTGCAAATACCCAATTCAACAGGGTGGTTCAATTGAATAATGAAGGTCTAAAAGCGTTGACTGATGTGGAAGAAAAACGCCTAAAACAACAAGAAGTTGAAGCCAAAATAATCACTCAGGAAAACAAATTATTGACTACCAAAAACGAATTTCTAAATGCCAAAGTAGAACTGAATCGAATTGTAGCCGAGTACAACGAAAAAGTAGCTAAAGCAGAAAGCGACCAGTTCACTGCTCGTAGCAATCAATATGATACGGAAGCGCAGGTAAACAAATTGAAAAATCAATATGCCAACTATAGCATTCGTAACGGAATGTATTACATCAAAGCGGCACAAAATGGCTACATCAACCGTGCTTTGCAAGCCGGAATTGGCGAAACTATTAAAGAAGGAACTCCTATAGCAACAATCATGCCTTCTGAATATGACGTAGCCGTAGAAACCTACGTAAACCCTTTAGACTTGCCTTTGATATCGAAAGATGCGAAAGTCCGAATCTGGTTTGACGGTTGGCCAACTATTGTGTTTTCGGGTTGGCCAGATATGTCTTATGGGACTTTTGGCGGAAAAATTGTAGCTGTGGAAAAATTTATTAGTGACAACGGAAAATTCAGAATCCTAATAGCTCCTGACTCCGAAGAAGCTCCTTGGCCAAAACAATTAAGTATGGGTTCTGGCGCACAAACCATTGCACTGCTAAATACCGTTCCCGTTTGGTTTGAAATCTGGAGAACCCTAAATGGTTTCCCTCCTGATTATTATGAAGTAAAAGAAAAATTGACTAAAACTAAAGAGAAAAAATAATGAAATATAACATTCTTTTTTTACTGCTTTTTGTTTGGAATCTTCAGTCTCAAAACCTGACAGATGAAGCGGCCTTAACTCAGAAAATGGAGTTTACATTTAATGAGTACTTGGGGTATGTAAAAAAGTTTCATCCATTGGTGAAAACTGCTAATCTAGAAATCAATAAAGCGCAAGCCAATTTGATGGCTGCAAGAGGGGCTTTCGACCCAAAAATTGAAGTAGATTTCGATAAAAAACAATTCAAAGGCAAAGAATATTATTCTATTTTGAATAGTAGTTTCAAAATCCCAACTTGGTACGGAATCGAAATCAAAGCGGGTTTTGACCAAAACGAAGGCTATTATTTGAATCCCGAAAACACAGTACCAAATCCTGGACTAACCTCCTTTGGAATTTCCGTGCCCATTGGTCAAGGATTATTCATCAACCAACGAATGGCCGATTTACGTAAGGCAAAAATGCAATTGCAATTGAGTCAAGCGGAACGGAAACTACAAGCGGTTGCTATTCTCTATGATGCTTCGGTAGCTTATTTTAATTGGAAAAAGAACCACGAAGAATTCCAAATGTACACGCAATACAATACCAATGCAACAATCAGATTCAAAGCAGTTCAATCTTTAATCAAACAAGGAGACAAAAGAGCAATTGACAGTATCGAGGCTGGAATCAGTTTGAAAAGTCGCCAATTGAGTTTGGAAAATTCTCGATTGAAATTACTGAAAGCGAAACTAGAACTTTCTAATTTCCTGTGGATGGACAATTCGATTCCGATGGAATTGACTGACTCGCTTTTTCCGGAGCTACAAATAGAGAACACGATTCAAGAAACATTGAAAACCAATGATTTATTGGCGCAAGATTTCACGATTGACAATCATCCAAAAATCAATGCATTGGAAACTAAAATTGATATGCTAGAAGTAGAACGCAAACTGAAAGCAAATTCCCTTTTGCCAAAAATAGACCTTTCCTACTCCTATTTATCAGAACCACAATACATTGATAATTACAAATTTGACAACTACAAAATAGGGGTTAATTTTTTGTATCCTATTTTTTTAAGAAAAGAAAGAGGTGGTATAAAATTAGCTGAGTATAAAATTCAAGAAACAACCAACAACCTAAATTTAGAACGATTACAGCTTTCGAATAAAATTAAAGCGCAGAAGGAAGTGATTAGTTCTTTAAACAAACAACACCTCATGGCAAAAGACTTGGTTGGCAACTATAAAACCATGTTACAGTCGGAAGAACGCTTATTTACTTTTGGCGAAAGCTCCCTGTTTTTAATCAATAGTAGGGAAAGTAGTTTGATAACGGCACAACTGACAGCAATAGCGTTGCGAAATGAGTTTTACATTTCAAATTCGGAGCTTTATAAAATTTTAGCAAATCCTGATTAAATCAATTAAAATTGTACTTTTGCCAACTCAAAATTTAGAACTATGATTATAGTAAAATCTCGTGAAGAAATAGAATTGATGCGCGAAAGTGCCCTTATTGTTTCTAAAACATTAGGAATGCTTGCCTCTGAAATAAAAGAAGGTGTAACTACTTTATACCTTGACAAATTAGCCGAAGAATTTATTCGTGACCTTGGCGCCGAACCAAGTTTTCTTGGGCTATACGGTTTCCCAAACTCTTTATGCATGAGCCCCAACGCTCAGGTAGTGCACGGAATCCCGAATAACACACCATTAGTAAGCGGAGATATCATCTCTGTAGATTGTGGTGCTTTCAAAAATGGATACCATGGTGACCACGCCTACACTTTTGAAATTGGCGAAGTCGCTCCCGAAACTAAAAAATTATTGCAAGTTACCAAAGAGTCTTTATACGTAGGAATCCGTGAATTCAAAGCAGGAAACCGTGTTGAAGATGTTGGAAATGCAATTCAGAAATATACTGAAGGTCATGGTTACGGCGTTGTTCGTGAACTTGTTGGTCATGGTTTAGGCCAAAAAATGCACGAAGACCCAGAAATGCCAAACTACGGAAAACGTGGTCGTGGTAAATTATTCGTAGAAGGAATGGTGATCGCACTAGAACCAATGATTAATCAAGGGACTAGAAACATCAAACAGCTTAAAGACGGTTGGACAATCCTTACTGCCGACGGAAAACCAAGTGCCCACTTTGAACACGATATCGCTCTAGTAGATGGAAAACCAGAATTACTATCTACGTTTGCTTATGTGTACCAAGCTTTAGGGATTGTGAGTAATGAGGAAGATGAGTTTAGAAAAGTGCCGTTAGTACTTTAGACACGAATTGCACGAATTAGCACAAATTTCATACGGTAAAAATTGCACGAAATAGAATTACTTTTATAGACACGAATTGCACGAATTAGCACAAATTCTATACGGTAAAAATTGCACAAAATAGAAAATCGTGATTGTCATTTAGACATGAATTGCACGGATTAGCACAAATCCTATACGGTGAAAATTGCACGAAATAGAAAATCGTGATTATCATTTAGACACGAATTGCACGGATTTACACGAATGGTTTGTGATAAAAATTTACTAATATCCTTTAACTATGGAAGCTATTTATTTAAAAGAAGAATCCTATAAAATAGTTGGAATTTGCATGGAAGTTCATCGGATTCTAGGTAAAGGTCATAGTGAAGTCGTTTACAAAGATGCTTTAGAATATGAATTTAAACTAAATTCTATTCCATTTGAAAGAGAAAAAGCATTTGAAATTAAATACAAAGAAATTATTTTACCCAGAAAATATATAGCTGATTTTGTTGTTTACGGTGAAATAATAGCGATATCTCAATTAACCAATAGTGACACTAGACAGACATTAAATTATTTAGCGTCATCCAATAACAAATTAGGCTTGTTAGTCAACTTTGGGGAAGACAGCCTAAAGTACAAACGAATTATATTATAAACTCAAATTAGTGAAAATCCTTTAGCCCAAACAATAGGTGCTAATTCGTGAAATTCGTGTCAAAATTTTTATCCAATGAAATCCGTGTTTAAACTTATACTCAACACCATCCCTCGCCCCCTACTTATTCGTTTAAGTTATTTGGCGCGTCCTATAATTGCTTTTACCTTAAAGGGAGACAAATTTACCGACCCGATTGATGGGAAAAGTTTCAAGTCGATGTTGCCTTATGGCTACGAAACGCAGCGAAACAATGTCCTTTCGCCAAGTACTTTATCTCTTGAAAGACACCGTTTGTTGTGGTTGTATTTGAATGAAGAGACAGACTTTTTTACGGCACCGCACAAAGTATTGCATTTTGCTCCAGAGCAGGCTTTTTATAAGCTGTTTCGAAAGCAAAAAAACTTAGATTACACCACGACTGATTTATTTTCGCCATTGGCAGATGTCAAAGCGGATATTTGTGATTTGCCTTTTGAGGACAATCAATATGATGTAATATTATGTAACCACGTTTTGGAACACATTCCGGACGACACAAAAGCGATGCACGAATTATATAGAGTATTAAAACCAGGCGGAATGGCTATTTTACAAATTCCGCAAGATTTGAAACGCGAAGTTACTTTTGCAGACGATACCATTACCGATCAGAAAGAACGTGCTAAAATATTTGGACAATACGATCACGTGCGTATCTATGGGCGTGACTATTTCGACAAATTACGTTCTATAGGTTTTACAGTCATTGAAGAAGATTACACCAATAAAATCGCACCAGAATTGGTAGAAAAATATTGTTTGGCCAAAGGCGAAGTGATTCCTGTTTGTTTTAAATAACTACAAAACTATAACTAGTTGAACATTCAAATTGAAAGTTTACCATTAAGGAATTAAGAAAATTAAGCACTGAACTAAATAAACTTAATTCCTTAATGCTTGAAAATAATTTCAATTCAATAATATCTTAAAAACTTTACGAAAAATTGTGACAACTGTAGCAAAACACCCTTTTTGTTTTGATTTGAGTTGGGATGCCAAAAGTAATTTTTACATCCCCTCCGCTTATGTAGTTTCTGAAGGGCTACCGATTGGCTATTTAGGCAAAAAAGCAAATTCCGAAGTTTTAAAAAGCTACGGAATCGAAATGACTACTTTACCAAAAGATGCACAAAAAACATTGGCTATTTGTGACCATTTACAAGCCGAAGCGCTTTCTAAAAAATTCAATTCAGGGAAAGCAAAAAAGAGTCTAGATGAACTTTTCAAAGATGTAAAAGTCGCCATTGGAATTCAGCTGTATCAAAACATACAACTAGCCGAATTTTTGAAATTGGTCAACACCAATAATTTCCCTATTTGCTTTTCTCTTAACAAAGACAAAGACTTTCAAAAAAGTAAAATATCCACTCAAAACACGCCTTTAGAAACCAAAATTCATTTTCTAAAAACGGAAGAAGGTATTGAATACAATTTACAATTACAGTCTAATGAATACCTATTTCATCCTTCAGACAAACAAGTTTCCATTCTTTTGAATGAACCTGCTTGGTTGGTTGTAGAAAACAATTTAGTCCAACTGAATCCGATTGATGCCCAGAAAATCAAACCGTTTTTGACTAAGAAAACCATCAATATTCCATCACGAATGGTCACTGATTATTTTCAAAAATTCATCAAAGACATCGTTAAGAAAGTGGATGTAACTGCTGAGGGCTTCGAAATCATTCAGCGCAATCAAGTACAAGCATGCCAATTGGAGACTGTGCATGATTTTTTCAAAAACTGCTATTATCTAAATCTAAAATTCGATTACAACGGCTATCTTTTTGATGGTTCGAAAACAAAAAACAGCCATTCGGAAATTGACTTAGAAAATCCCGAACAAATCAAAGTCATTCAATACAAACGGAATTTGGATGCCGAATTTATTTTAGAACAAAAACTAATAAACCTAGGCTTTGAGAAAACGGACAATGGTTTTTTCAAGCTTTCGCTAAAGTTAGAAAATAGTACTGCACATGATGCTGTACAGTGGGTTTTAGAAAATCAAGAACAATTGCACACCTTAGGTTTTCAGCTAGATAATTTCACTTTGGAAGGCAAAAAAATCCAAACTCAAAAACCTGCTATTCAGTTTTCAAATCAGATTCAGAATGATTGGTTTGATATTAAAATTACGATTCGTTGTGGAGCATTCGCTTTTAATTTCGCCGAAATCATTCCGAATTTAAAACAGCAAAATCAAGTATATATATTACCTGACGGCAGTTGTTTTTTGATTCCGAAAGAATGGCTGGTACAATATGCTCCTTTGGCCAAACTTGCCAAAGTAAGCAACGATAGCTTGCAATTGCCCAAAAGTAATTTCGCGATTCTAAATGCGATTCCAGAACTTCAATTAGAAACAAAACCAGAACCTCAAAAGGAATTTATAATTTCTCCTTTGGTAAAAGCCACTTTGCGACCGTACCAAAAACAAGGTGTAAAATGGTTGTTGGAGCATTATCAAAACGGCATGGGCGCGTGTTTGGCAGACGATATGGGATTGGGTAAAACTATCCAAACCTTGACTACTTTAGTAGCGGTACAAGAACAACTCGAAAACCAACAGCGCGAAGCCGAGCAATTGGATTTGTTTGGAAATATAATTCCACAAACCAAGGAGTATTTGAAGGTTTTGGTAGTTTTACCGTCTTCGTTAGTTTTTAACTGGTACAACGAAGCTCGGAAATTCACACCTCATTTGCGACGCATTCAATACATTGGTAACGACCGTAAATTGATTGCCAAAAAACTGGCGCGATACGATTTGGTTTTTACCAGTTATGCTATTGCTTCACGAGACATTGCGATATTAGAGAAGTATCAATTCAGCTTTTTAATCTTAGATGAAAGTCAATACATTAAAAATAAAAACTCCAAAATATTCAAGGCGATTAACCAAATTCAAGCGAGAAATCGAATTTCATTGAGTGGTACTCCTATCGAAAATTCGCTGGATGATTTGTGGTCGCAAATGGAATTTATCAATCCTGATATTTTGGGGAGTCATGCTTTTTTTGTTCAAAACTATAAAATTCCGATTGAGAAAAACCAAGACGAAACGGTTTTGACAGAACTCAAAACCTTGATTAGTCCCTTTATTTTGAGGCGAACAAAGGAGCAAGTACTAGATGATTTGCCAGAGTTGACCGAGCAGATTTACTACTGCGACATGGAAAAAGAACAAGAAAAACTGTACGAGGAAGAAAAATCCAAAGCACGTAATGCACTACTAAGAACGGACGGAACCAGAGCTGACAAAATCAATATCATCAATACGTTGATGCGTTTACGTCAATTGAGTAATCATCCTAAAATGATTGATGCCAAATCTGATTTGGACTCTGGAAAATACAATGCCGTAACCGATTATCTAACGACTTTGATTCAATCCAAGCAGAAAACAATAGTGTTTAGTTCTTTTGTCTCTAATTTGGATTTCTATAAAGATTGGTGCATCGAAAACAAGATTAAGTTTTGTGAACTCACAGGTGCAACCAAACAAAAGGACCGTGAAATCGCCGTAAATCGCTTTCAAGAACAAGAAGAGGTTTTGTTGTTTTTCATTTCGTTAAAAGCAGGTGGTGTTGGATTGAATATCACAAAAGCATCTTATGTATTGTTTTTAGACCCCTGGTGGAATCCTTTTGCTGAAAAACAAGGAATTGGACGCGCGCACCGAATTGGTCAGCTAAACAAAGTGAATGTCGTACGATTTATATCCAAAAACACGGTCGAAGAAAAAATCATTCGTTTGCAGGAAAGTAAAAAACTACTATCCGATTCACTATTGGATGACAATAGCATCAGTCCTGATATTGAGACAAATTTGAGTTATATTTTGGAGTAGGTTTTGTTTCTTAGTTTCTATCGGGATAGCTATCGGGAATAAGTCAAAATTTTCAGATTGGACGTGCAACTACTTGATATATTTATATTATTTTTTTTTGACCTAAAAAATGGAACGTTCTAGAACGTCAGTATATTCGAATTAAAACAAAAACAATCTAAAATATAATTCGTTATATTTACACTTTAGCCCTGAAACAACTAACATGTATTTGAAAATCACATCCATAATTATTTCTTTTTTGTCTCTGACCACTTCATTATTAGCACAAGTAGAAAAAGAAGTAATCCCTCCATTCAATATAAAAACAATTTCCTTTGTTCAAAACAATCAAAATGTGGTTCCCGTTTTCCAATTAGGTTCTGGGTTTCAATTGCAATTTGATGATTTGTATGGCAACAATGGTGATTATTTTTTCGAAATAGTTCATTGTGATTACAATTGGATTCCCTCAGAAATCCCTAAGAACGAGTACCTTTCTGGTTTTGACAATCAACGTATTCAGACTATTGCGACTTCATTTAACACCTTGCAGATTTACTCTCACTTTACCTTACCAATTCCTAATCAATACACAACACAATTAAAATTGAGTGGAAATTATATTTTAAAAATATTGAATGAAAGCAAAGAAATTGTTTTTAGCAGACGTTTTATTCTTTATGAAGATTTAGCTACAGTTCCTATTCAAGTTAAAAGAGCAAGAACAATTAACAACCTGAATTTTAAACACAATTTGGATTTTTCTATCAACTCCAACACGATAACCTTTCAAAATCCTATTAAAAACGTAAAAATAGCCTTGTTCCAAAATGGCATTTTTAATAATGCTATCAAAAATATTGTTCCACAATATACAATAGGTAATAATTTGGTTTACAAATATGATAGAGAAACTCAATTTTGGGCAGGAAATGAGTTCATGTATTTTGAGAACAAAAACATTCGATTTCCAGCTAACTACATAGCAAAAGTAGATTCTAGTACGGATATTTACGGTAGCTATCTATACACGAATAATGCTAGGGCTAATTCACCTTATTTATTTTACCAAGATGTCAATGGAAATTTTGTTATTTTGAATGCCAATGCTGAAAACAACGAACTCGAAACAGATTATTCTTGGATTTATTTTAGTCTATCGGCCCCTAGTTTCAGGCTCAAAAAAGATATTTATGTAGTCGGTATGTTCAACAATTACGCCTTAAGCCCTGAAAATAAAATGGATTATAATCCTGAAAAAGGAATTTATGAAAAAGCCTTATTAATAAAACAAGGATTCACTAATTACAAGTACATTATTGCAGATAGTAAGAGTGAAATCGATAATGAAAATGCTATTGACGGAAATTTTCATCAAACTGAAAACGAATACACTATCCTTGTATATTATAAAAACAACACAGGAAGATACGACAGAATCATCGGAAAAGGAAATGCCAATTCCACAAATGTTGTCAATTAAAAAAACACTAGGCAAAAAGATCAAAACAAATCCTTTTTTTGTATTTTTGTTTCATAATCAAATCATTATTTACTAGTTTATCATGGTTTCTCAAATAACAAGAGGCATAAAAATTTCAGTTTTGACTAGTTTTGAAGGTACTTACTTCAAAAACTACAAGATTCATTTTGCCTTTAGTTACGAGATTACCATTGAAAACCACAGTAAAGATTCTGTTCAACTTAGCTCACGACATTGGGAAATATTTGATTCTTTAAATGAATTAGAAATTGTTGACGGAGAAGGTGTAATTGGCAAAAAACCAGTATTAAAACCTGGAGAACTACACATATATACCTCCGGGTGTTTACTCGCTTCGCCTTATGGAGCTATGCAAGGTCACTTTAATATGATTAATTTTAGTAATGCAAAAACCTTCAAGGTTTTCATACCTACGTTTAAACTTTGCGCTCCATTTGCCTTGAATTAAAAACGCTTCCTTAACGAAGAAAAAACCTTTATTTTACCTGAAAAGTCTGGCCTTTTCAGATTAATCTACGTATTTTTGTGATTAAAGCATCTGATTTACAAGTTATACCATTTATAAACATATAATAGTCTACTGTTTGTTTTTGTCACATCGAGGAATAATTTTTATTCTAAAAAAAGCAATATAAAATGACGTTATTTGAATGTTAGCACTTCTAATTCCCCTCTTGAGAGGGGCTAGGGGTGTGTTTTTTTTTAAGTATCTGTAAATCAGGTATTTAAACTAAAACGTCATAGGTAGTGCAGTCGAGATGCTGTTGTGATTCTCGACTGCGCTCGAACTGATAATAAGACTTATTTATAATCATAATTGGTATTATACAAATCTTTTATTTTCTACATCAAAACTTATCTTAAGTGGAACAAATAGACATTAAAAAAACACATTACTATGTTAAAAGGATTTTTCAAAACACCAAAAGCAATTAATGAACCTGTAAAGAACTATTCTCCAAATTCCCCTGAAAAGAAAGCAGTTTTAGAAGTCTATTCCAAAATGTGGAATTCAAAAATTGATGTCCCTTTATACATTGGAAGTGAAGAAATCAGGACAGGAAACACACGAAACATAACAGCCCCTCACGATCACCAACATTGTGTAGGAACTTACCATCTTGCCAAAAAATTACATATAGAAAAAGCCATTGCAAACGCCCTTGAATCTAGACAAGCTTGGGCAAATATGGCTTGGGAACAACGCGCAGCCATTTTCCTAAAAGCAGCTGAATTAATCGCAGGTCCCTACAGAGCTAGAATCAATGCGGCAACCATGATTGGGCAATCCAAAAATATTCATCAAGCAGAAATTGATGCTTCTTGTGAGTTGATTGATTTTTTACGTTTTAACGTAGAATTCATGACACAAATTTACGCCGATCAACCTAATTCTGATTCCTCAACTTGGAATCGCTTAGAATACCGTCCGCTTGAAGGATTTATATATGCGATCACCCCTTTTAACTTTACAGCTATTGCGGCCAATCTTCCTGCTAGTGCTGCTATGATGGGAAATGTTGTGATCTGGAAACCAAGTGACAGCCAAGTATTTTCAGCAAAAATCATTATCGAGGTATTCAAAGAAGCAGGAGTTCCTGATGGCGTTATCAATGTTGTTTTTGGAGATGCTTTAATGATTACAGATACTATTTTAGCAAGTCGTGATTTTGCAGGATTACACTTTACAGGATCCACTCATGTATTCAAAGACATTTGGGCTAAAATTGGAACTAACATCCACCATTATAAAACATACCCTAGAATCGTAGGGGAAACTGGAGGGAAAGATTTTATTATCGCTCACTCAAGTGCTACCCCTAAACAAGTTTCTACGGGAATTGTACGTGGTGCTTTCGAATTTCAAGGTCAAAAATGTTCAGCCGCGTCAAGAGCTTACGTACCACAAAGTATGTGGCCAGCTGTAAAAGAGCAAATTATCACTGATGTAAAATCAATGAAAATGGGATCACCTGAAGACTTTGGCAATTTTATTACCGCCGTAATTCACGAAGGTTCATTTGATAAATTGGCTCGTTTTATTGACCAAGCTAAAAAAGATACTGACGCTGAAATTATCGTTGGTGGAAACTACGATAAATCAGTAGGATACTTTATTGAGCCTACAGTCATCGTTACAACAAATCCTCATTACACTACAATGGAAACCGAATTGTTTGGACCAGTAATGACTATTTTTGTTTATGAGGATGCAAAATGGGAAGAAACACTTGAATTAGTAGATTCTACATCTGAATATGCACTAACTGGAGCTGTTTTCAGTCAAGATCGTTATGCCATTGAGGTTGCAACAGTAAAATTACAAAATGCCGCTGGTAACTTCTACATCAATGACAAATGTACAGGAGCAGTAGTAGGGCAACAACCATTTGGAGGCGCAAGAGCTTCAGGAACTAATGACAAAGCAGGTTCTCCATTAAACTTATTGCGTTGGGTTTCACCAAGAACTATTAAAGAAATTTTCGTTACTCCAGAAAGTTATAAATATCCTTTTTTAGGAGAATAAGAACCCTACAAAAAAGACAAACCCCACAAGATTCAAAAATCTTATGGGGGTTTGTCTTTTTGTTTTGAAATAGTAATCACATTCCATACTTTACAATACAATAAATAGCTCTAAAACCATCTTTCCAACTTACTTTCTTTCCTTCCTCAAAAGTTCTTCCGTAATAACTGATTCCTACTTCATAGATTCGAATCCCTTTAATTTTTGAAATCTTAGCGGTAACTTCTGGCTCAAACCCGAATTTGTTTTCTTTTAACTCAAGGGACTGGATAATTTCCCTTTTAAACATTTTATAACAGGCTTCCATATCTGTCAAATTCAAATTGGTAAACATATTACTCAAAAAAGTCAAAAACTTATTTCCAATACTATGCCAAAAGAATAAAACCCTATGCGGATTCCCACCCATAAATCGGCTTCCATAAACCACATCGGCAACACCGTCTAAAATAGGTTTTAAAAGAATATTATACTCGTTAGGATCATATTCTAAATCAGCGTCTTGAATAATCACAACATCACCTGTAACTCTTTTGATACCGGTCTGTAGAGCGGCTCCTTTACCTCTATTCAGCTTATGACTTTCTATTGAAATATCCATACCAGTGTTATTCAACTGATACTCCTTCAAAGCTACTAATGATTTATCCGATGAACAATCGTCAACAATAATTAATTCTTTGACCATATTAGACAACAAATCAACACCCTTTATTTTATCTAAAATAAGATGAATCGTTTTCTCTTCGTTATAAACTGGAATAACAATCGATAATTTTTGAATCATAATGATGCAACCTAATAATCAAACATATTAAACCACAAACTTCAACGGTACATGCACCACTTTTTTAGTTTCGAAAAATTCATCCGCAAAAAAGTCTGCTAAATTATATTCTGTCGCTCTCGGGAAAGCAGCTAACTCTTCCGTCAAATCGCCCCCTTTTAAGTAAAGGATTCCGTTTTTCAATTGGTGTTTGTGTTGTTTTTTAATTTTGGTTTTTACCCATGAAACAAAATCAGGCATATTGGTCACGGCACGGCTTACGATAAAATCGAAATCGCCTTTCACATTTTCTGCTCGCATTTGCTCTGCTTTCACATTTTTCAATCCCAAAACTTCCGCAACTCCTTGCACTACTTTTATTTTTTTTGCAATGATATCAATCAAATAAAAACGAGTTTCAGGATACAAAATAGCTAATGGAATTCCAGGGAATCCACCACCAGTTCCTACGTCCAAAACATAAGTTCCTGGTTCAAATTTCATAATCTTGGCAATTCCTAATGAATGTAATACGTGCTTAGTGTATAGGGAATCAATATCTTTTCTTGAAATCACATTGATTTTTTCGTTCCAGTCATGGTATAAAAAATCCAATTTTTCGAATTGTTCTTTCTGAATATCCGTCAAATCAGGAAAATACTTCAAAATCTCGTCCATTATCTAATTTTTTAACAAAAGTACTATTTTTAAATCTTAAATATTAACCGAATTTATCAAATAGAGAATTTTAATAATTACCTTTGCAAACTATTACAACTTAAACTATTTTATGATTTCGAACGCGCCAACTTTTCCAAGACATGATGCTTTAAAATTTTTTAAAATTTTAAACTCGCGTGTGAACGAATATTTTAGAGATAACAATATCAAAAAAACAGGGAACTGGAAATTGTATATCAAAACAGCAATTATGTTTTCTTTACTATTCATCCCTTATTTTGTTATTTTATTATTACCTACAATGCCTTTTGGAATTCATCTTCTATTGAGCTTTGTCATGGGAGTTGGAATGGCAGGCGTTGGAATGAACGTCATGCACGATGGAAATCACGGTTCTTATTCTTCCAAGCCTTGGCTAAACAAAATCATGGGAGGTAGTATTTATATCTTAGCTGGAAACGTTTATAACTGGCAAGTACAACACAATGTATTGCACCATACCTACACCAATATTCCTGGACACGATGAAGATCTTGAAGCAGGAAGAATCATTCGTTTTACTAAACATGCTACATGGTACAGTTTTCATAGATTCCAACAATATTATGCTTTGTTTGCTTACGGGTTATTAACCATCAACTGGTGTTTAACGACCGATTTCAAACAAATGGGCGGTTACTTAAAAAGAAAATTGTCCTACGGTGGGCCCGCTAATCCTAAAAAATTATGGACAGGATTGGTGATTTCTAAAATCGTTTATTTCTCTTTTTGGTTAGTAATTCCAATTCTATTAATCAGTTGGTGGAAAGTCTTGATTGGCTTTTTTATCATGCATTATACTGCAGGATTGATTTTGAGTATGGTTTTCCAATTAGCACATGTTGTGGAAGAAACAGAAAATCCATCTCCAAATGAATTGAACGAAATGGACAACACTTGGGCAATACATCAATTGTACACCACTACTAATTTTGCGCCAAAAAACTGGTTGGTAAACTACTATACTGGAGGATTAAACCACCAAATTGAACATCATTTATACCCGCACATTAGTCACGTTCATTACGGAAAAATCGCCCAATTTGTAAAACAAACCGCAAGCGAATGCAACCTTCCGTATTTTGAGTACAAAACCATGTTGAGTGCCTTAATAGCTCACGTCAAACATTTGAAAGACTTAGGAGTGCAACCCGAAATTACGCAATAACAAAACAAAAATAAATCATTAACAGCTTCAATTTTCTACGGAAATTAAAGCCTTTTAAATCAACTTTAATGAACCATATTCTTTCAGACAGAATTAACAATTTGGCTACTTCGCAAACATTAGCAATGGCAGCATTAGCTCGCGAATTAAAAGCACAAGGAAAAGACATTATCAGTTTAAGTTTAGGAGAACCTGACTTTAATACACCAGACTTCATCAAAGAAGCAGCAAAAAGA
Organism: Flavobacterium ovatum; assembly: GCF_040703125.1. NCBI lineage: Bacteria > Pseudomonadati > Bacteroidota > Flavobacteriia > Flavobacteriales > Flavobacteriaceae > Flavobacterium > Flavobacterium ovatum. Next base: position 1,585,089 of record NZ_CP160035.1, on the reverse strand, counting down.
GCTGTAGATGAAAACTATAGCACATACTCTCCAGTTGATGGATACGGTGAGTTGAAAGACGCTATTTGCAGAAAATTCAAAAGAGATAATGACTTGGATTACAAACCAGCCAATATCGTAGTTTCTACAGGAGCAAAACAATCACTATACAACATTGCACAAGTAATGTTAAACGATGGTGACGAAGTGATCTTGCCAGCACCTTACTGGGTTTCGTACTTCGAAATCGTAAAATTATCAGGTGGTGTACCAGTTGCAGTTCCTACTTCTATCGACACCGATTTCAAAATCACAGCAGCACAACTAGAAGCAGCCATCACACCAAAAACAAAAATGATGTGGTTCTCATCTCCTTGTAACCCATCAGGATCTGTTTACAGCCGTGAAGAATTGACTGCTTTAGCAGCAGTTTTGGCAAAACACCCAAACATCTACGTAGTAGCTGACGAAATATACGAACACATCAACTTCTCTGGAACTTTTTGCAGTATTGCATCAATCCCAGGAATGTTTGATAAAACCATCACCGTAAATGGAGTTGCCAAAGCATTTGCAATGACAGGTTACCGTATTGGTTACATTGGTGGACCAGAATTCATTGCAAAAGCCTGTACCAAAATTCAAGGTCAAGTTACCTCTGGACCTAACTCTCCTGCACAACGCGCTACGATTACCGCTGTAGATGCAGACCCATCTGTATTGAAACACATGGTGGACGCTTTCCATAGCCGTAGAGATTTAGTTGTTGGATTGTTACAAGAAATTCCAGGAATCAAAATCAACGTTCCAGAAGGTGCTTTCTACGTATTCCCAGACGTTTCATCTTTCTTTGGAAAAACATTGAGAGGAACTGAAATCAAAGACGCCATGGATTTATCGATGTACCTTTTAGCCGAAGCAAACGTAGCAACTGTAACAGGTGACGCTTTTGGTAACCCAGACTGCATCCGTTTCTCTTACGCAACAAGTGATGACATTTTGAAAGAAGCTTTAAAAAGAATCAAAGACGCTCTAGCAGCTTAATTCCTTTTTCAATTATAAATTACAATGCCTCAGGATTTAGTTCTTGAGGCATTTTTTTTGGGCGTGCCAGCAGTATCAAAAGGGGCTTACTATTGTTTGCGGTCATAAAGCCCCTTCCGCTACTGCTGTCGGGCTTTCGGCTACATCTCTTCGTTTCACGACGAGGATACCACCTCTATCCCTCACGCACAAATGCGGATAAATTCAAGTCTATGGTAACCCTAAAGTTTTGCGGATTCAGAAAAAACTCATAAACTTGCACATATATACTAGTTGTAGGCAATGTTACTGATTAGTAGTAAATATCATATGTTTTTAAACTGAAAAATTATTTACTAAACCTAATTAAGAAAAATTGAAATGATGAATTTGTTAGAAATTGACGACAGAGCAGGAAGTTTAAATTTAATAATAATAGGACTTGAAAATTCAATTCAAACAATAGTCAAAAAAAATAAAGAAAATGATTGGTACGATGGAATTTGGATGAGAGAAGATAGCGAACCAATTTATGGATTGGCTTTTATTGCTTTTCAAAATTATATAAATGGAAGCATAAATGATTTATTTGACAAACCTGATAATAAAGCACAATATTATAAAGCGGACAAAAAACATAAAGATTTTGAGAGAACTCAAATTGAATTAATAATTGGACTTGCTAATTATTATAAGCATAAAGATTCAAAATTTCATAATGGAACAGTTGAAATTTTGAAATCATTTAATTTAGACCATAATAGTGAAAACGTAATAGATAATTCTCCAATTTTTGAAGGATTAGAAATTCTTAATAATGAATGGAACTTATTTGAAATCAAAAAAATAGTTACAGATTACAGAAAAAATCTTTTGAATATAAAAATGTAAAAAACACCGCTGCTCGAAGTCTCCTGACTTCGAACACATTACTATTGACCGTCAAGCTTTGCAAAATCAAATTTCTCACACATAGTAAATGATACCCTGTACGTGATTACTTCGTTCCTCGAATGACCCAGATTGTGACTGTTTGTTGGCTAAATGTGCGTGAGATTCTTTCAGAATAACATGATTGTCTTGATTTTATGCTTGCATAAAACAACTTATATGAGCTTCTATTTAGTAAAACATTTAAGCAGACTTTCAAGATAAAAAACTTGTATGACTTATATGGTAAAAAAAAATCAATTTGCATTACAGACATACCATCAAAAAAGCCCGACTTATTCAACAACAGGCTCAAAATCAATTTCTATAAAATCCTCTACCTTTTTCAACCAATAATTCTGTACAAACAAAACATGATCAGGATGCGTATTGTAGTTTTCATAAACTGTTGAGTTATCAAAAACCATTAACAAACCAAACTCAAAATCATTCTTAGGACTTTTTTCTTTGACTACTTCAAAATTTTGTATCCCAGGAATTAAAGATAACTGATTGCAAGCTTTAAAAAATTCTTGTTTTTCAATTTCACTTATACCTACTTTAAACTTAAAAAAAACGGTATGGCGAATCATATTTTATTTTTATAAATGAGTTAATTATTTACTTTCATATATTCCTCCACGAAAATCTGATTCAATTTCTTTCGCTATAAACTCACAAGTTAAAAAAAGATTTTCGAAAAGATGTCCATCTACAGTAATCTTTTTACGGCTACATTCAAGAATTAGCGTACCCACTACTCGAACCGTTAATAAAAAACCTAAACATTTTTTGATCGCATTATTAATTCATACTACTTCTTAACCCTACTACTGAGTCCCTCCTAACTCCTACTCAACCGAAATTCCTTTGGAGTCATTCTCGTATTTTTCTTAAAAAAGCGGACGAAATAAGAATAGTCATCATAGCCCAATTTGGTGGCTACTTCGTTAATCAATAGTTTTTTATCTATTAACATGCGTTTGGCTTCTAGAATAATTCGATCGCTGACGAGTTCGGTGGTGGTTTTATTTACGGTTTCGTTGCAAATACGATTCAGGTGTTTGAGCGTGATGTGAAGCGCTTCGGCATAAAAAGCTGCTGATTTTTCAGTACTGAAATTCTTTTCTAAAAGTTGACTAAATTGCTTTAGTTTGGAATTATAAGAATGAATTTCGGGCGCAACGGTTTCCTGATATTTTCTCGCCAAATCAATGTGAATGACGTCTAACAAATTAATAATTTTGTCTTTCTTAAAAAGTTCATTTGATTCACTTTCTTTCAAAATCATTTCAAAATAAGGGGACAAACCTTCCACTTCTTGTTTTGACAGCACAATCTCGGGTTTAGTGGCATTGGAAAAGTAAAAAGGAAAAATGTCAAGGTCTTTTTCGCCAAAGTAGAGATTGTACATTTCTGGCGAGTAAAACACGACATAGCCATCAATATCTTCAGACAAACTCCAATGGTGCATTTGCCCAGGCTGGAGCATAAACACACTTCCGGGACGAACATCAAAAGTATCAAAATCGATTTCATGTGTCCCTGAACCTTTGGTGAAAAATGCCAAAAGATAGAAATTATGACGGTGCGGTTCTTCGACAAAAGGATGGGTAACCAAATGATTTTGAAAAGTATTTACATAAAAATCCGACTGAACCGAATTGCAATTGAAACGCTGAATTGAATAAATGGGATATTTTTTCATACTCGAAATGTCTTTATTGTGCTATAACTAGCGAAGATAACAAATAGCTGATTTGAATACATGAAATACCTTTGTTAAAAATTAGAAATGATGGCAAATACTTTTTTAAACATATTGAGCAACAACTGTCCGCATTGCCATGAAGGCAAAGTTTTTGACGAAAAATCTCCTTTCTTGAGCATCGGTTTTCCGAAAATGCATAAAAATTGTCCAAAGTGTAATTATAAATATGAAAAAGAACCGGGTTACTTTTTCGGTGCTATGTACATGAACTACGGTATAACAGTGGCGCAATCTATTGCGACTTATGTTATTGCGCAACAGTTTTTTACCGAACGTTTTGACTTGAGGATTATTCCTATCATTGCCGTAGTGATTATTGGACTGTCATCGTTTAATATTCGGTTGTCGCGAATGTTGTGGATTTATATGTTTAAGAATTATTCGGTATAATTTGATTAACACCAAAAACTAGTACAATATAGTCCAATCTAATTTTTGTCACGTCAAGCGCTGTCGAGATGCAATTGCGGCTCTCGACTTCGCTGGAACTGACAATTGAACTATTTTATAAAAATTATTGGTATAACCCACCGTTAATCACTATTTTATTAAGGTGAATTAGGATAAAAACTAAAATTTAACTGTAAACCTTATGAAATAGAAATATGGAAAAAAGATGCTGAATTAGAAATCGAGGAAGAGTAATCAATAAACATAAACTGCAAAAACTGCTTCTTTTATAGGAGGGCACTGAAAAAGTCCTTTAAAAGTAAAAAACGATAAAAACTAAAAAAGAGCATAAACAGTAGTGTTTATGCTCTTTTTCATTATTGTAAACCCCTGTGATGTCAGAAAATCAAATTTGTGTAAAAAAAAAGAAATCTAATAAAATAAACCCCTTATTTAATCGATATTTTAATGATTTTTTGAAAAGAGGGACTTTTTCAGTGCCCTCCTTTTATAGAGGCCCTTTTTTTTTGTTACTAGTTCAATTCAATCATTAGAGAAATCATATAAGATACGGTTTAAATTGTATAAGATGATAAATAGACAACTGTGCCATCTTTGTAATATAACTTTATACGAATATGTAATCATGGAAAATACAGATAACAAAACTCTAGCTACAATTGACATTTTAGAAACCCTAATTATCATTCTTGATGACGGAAAACTGGGATATACTAATGCAGCTGAACATGTTGAAGACACTCTAACTAAATTAGATTTTTTAGGTTACGCTAGAGATCGATCACTTCTTATTGTTGAGTTACAGGATGAAATAAACAAATTAGGTCAATCAACGGATACTGAAGGAGGTCCAATGGGAGCGTTACACCGAAAATGGATTGACATCAAATCACTTTTTACAGGTGGCGATAGAGAAGCAATAATTAACACTTGCATAACTGGTGAAAAGGTTGCCGTTGAAGAATACGAACTAGCGATGAAAGAGGAATCCCTGAGCCCTATGTTACGTAATCTTATTTTGCAACAATTGATCAGCATTAAAAACACATTAGCTAAAATTGAACTGACAAAAAGCATTTCAGTGTAATTTTTTAAACCTAAAAAAAGTATCATAAAAAACCAAGACAACAACGAGAAAAACAAAGAAAAGACAAATCATGAACAAGTAAAAACGGGCGAAGGTATTTCTACTGGAGACTCTAATTCTTCCTCAACAATACCTACCAAAAACACAATTCCAGTAGATTTGATAGACGATTTAAAAAAGGATAAAATTGATTTTTTAACAGAAGGAGTAACCAACTTGGGATACGAGGAAAAAACTCCTCGCAAAAAAGAACTGGAACAAACAGAACATTTCGACCAAAAAGACGAGTCTTAATATTGATTAACACTTAATTTTTCACCTAAAAACTCCAGTAAAACTTTGAAAAATATTTGTATTTTTGAATAAATGAAGACTATCCTCGAAAACATAGCCAAACAAATCACATTGACTCCCGAAGAGGAAGTTCTTTTTTTATCCCGAACTGAAGTACAGCATTTCAAAGCTAAAACCATTATTCACAATAGCGGAACGGTTTGCAAAAACTCCTATTTTGTCAATTCAGGGATTTTACGCAGTTTTAATATCAATGACAATATAGTAGAGCATATTATGAGTTTTGCCTGTGCCGGTTGGTGGATTAGTGATATGTATAGTTTGCTTTCGCAAAAACCTGGTAATTTATTTATCGAAGTACTAGAAGATGCTGAATTAGTGGTTTTATCCAAAGAAAATCAAGAAATCCTTTATCGAGAAATTCCTAAACTCGAACGCCTTTTTAGAATTTTAATCGAAAATTCCTTAGTAGCCAATCAAGAACGCTTGATGGACAACCTCAGCCTATCCGCCGAAGAGCGTTTTGAGAAATTTCAAAAAAAATATGCTGACTTACAACACAAAATTCCACAAAAGCAGATTGCATCGTATATTGGAGTAACACCTGAGTTTTTCAGCAAAATGAAAAGTCGTTTATTGAGAAAATAGTGTTCAGTGTACAGTGTACAGTCGGGGTTTTCAGTTGTGGTTGCACATAATTTGAACATTCAGCTCTTATTGAAGCCATTAGAAAAGACTTAAAACAATACACAAAGACTCCTCATTTAGACCGTCATTGAAAACAGAAAACTGAGACTGAAACTACTTTCTTAATCTAGGTTAAGTGCCAAGCCTTTTCTCCTGTCGTAAATTTGTATTATAAAAATCACTAAATTTATACTATCATGGCAACTACAGTTTTACACACAGCAGATACAAGGGGAAACGCTAACCACGGATGGCTAAATGCATTTCACAGCTTTAGTTTTGGAAATTATTACAACGCTGACAGAAATCAATTTGGAGTAGTCCGCGTTTTGAATGACGATACGATTGCGGCAGGAATGGGTTTTGGGACGCATCCGCACAACAATATGGAAATCATTACGATTCCATTTGAAGGAGATTTAGCACATAAAGACAGCATGGGAACTAGTTCTACTATCAAAAGTGGAGACATTCAAGTAATGAGCGCAGGTTCTGGAATTCAACATTCAGAGTTCAATCCTAATGCTGACCAACAAACGAAGTTGTTCCAAATTTGGTTGTTCCCAAACAAAAAAGATGTGACACCACGTTACCAACAAATTACGCTAGACAAAGCCGCACAGAAAAACAACTTTGCTCAAATTCTATCTCCATCTGCAGATGACGAAGGAGTTTGGATTCATCAAGACGCTTGGTTTTATATGGCAGATTTTGATGCCGAATACAGCAAAACTTATTCTATTAGAAAATCAGAAAATGGAGTATATCTCATGGTGATTTCAGGAATAATTACTGTGGACGGACAAGAATTAAAAACCAAAGACGCTATCGGAATTACCGATTTTGAAGATATAGAAATTAAGGCACAAACAGATGCGAAATTTTTAATTATGGATATTCCAATGCAATTGTAAACTATAGTCATGAATCCAACAATAACCAGAACTGAAGATGACAAGAAAGGTGTTTTTTAAATTAATATAGACGAGGAAATAGCAGGAAAAATGACTTTTGTTTATGCAGGAACTGGGAAATTCATCATAGACCACACTGAAATCAATCTATCGTATAATGGTAAAGGTTTAGGAAAGAAGCTTGTTGAACATGCCGTTTCATTTGCCCTAAAAAAAGGCTATACAATTGTACCTTTATGCCCCTTTGCTAAAAAGGTTTTTGACAAAACACCTGAGTATAGGCACGTTTTACAATCGAGTTAAAAAAGAACTGCATTAATAAAATTGAATCATGGAAAATTTATTGGAAAAAGATCTTTTAGGACATATTGGCACTCAAAAATATTTATGCACCATTACTTGGCGCAATGGTAAATTCAATATGGATGAGCCAACAACTAATAACGGAAAGGATTTAGGTCCTGACCCTTTTACAGCTCTTTTGGCATCCTTGACGACTTGTACTTTAGCAACCTTACGAATGTATATTGATCGAAAAGGGTGGGATATTCCCGAAATAAATATTGCAATGAATGCTACACAAGAATCAGATGGCGAATTTGAGACTATAATCTCCCGAAACATCACTTTCTCAACTAACATTCCCACTGAGCAAAAAGAACGATTACTGATTATTGCTGATAAATGCCCTATTTCTAAAATTTTAAAAGGAAAAGTAACCATTAACACCCTATTGTAATCATGGACCCAAAAGACATCAAAAAAGAATATACTAACGGGGAAGTAACCGTAGTATGGCAATCTGGAAAATGCATTCATTCTGGAAATTGTGTTCGCAATAATCCAGAGGTTTTTCAACCTAAAGAGCAACCGTGGATTAAGATTGACGGTTCCTCAACAGATAAAATTATTAACACAGTTAATAAATGCCCATCAGGAGCTTTATCGTTTTATATGAATAAAAAACAATAACATGGAACATCTTGGTTGTAATCTATTTTTCAGATAGACAAGCAATCATTTGAATTAATTAAAAGCATTGTTCCCTACAGTGCTTTTGGGGATATTATTAAACCCCCAACTCTTACTGCCTAGCCCTGAAGGATCCGAAGTCTCGGAAGGCCTTCTTTACTTACTTACTTCAAGCAAGTAAAGATAGAATGGACAGCAGGACAACTCGTCATTAAAACCTTAAATGTTGGTGCTCCTAAAAAAAATACTATTTTTGCAGATAAATAACCTTTCAGCATTATTGAGATGCTGAAATAAATTCAGCATAAATGAAAGCATACGTTTTTCCAGGTCAAGGAGCACAATTCACAGGAATGGGCAAAGAATTATATGAAAATTCAGAATTAGCAAAGTCACTTTTCGAAAAAGCTAACGAAATATTAGGTTTCCGCATCACAGATATTATGTTTGAAGGTACGGCTGAAGAGTTAAAAGAAACTAAAGTTACCCAACCAGCGGTTTTCTTGCACTCGGTAATCTTGGCTAAAACCTTGGAAGATTTCAAACCAGAAATGGTAGCGGGACACTCTTTGGGAGAGTTCTCTGCTTTGGTGGCGAATGGTGCTTTGTCTTTTGAAGATGGATTAAAATTAGTTTCTCAACGTGCTTTGGCAATGCAAAAAGCTTGCGAAATCAAACCTTCAACTATGGCGGCTGTTTTAGGATTAGCAGACCATATTGTAGAGGAAGTTTGTGCTTCTATAGACGGTGTTGTAGTTGCTGCTAATTACAATTGCCCTGGTCAATTAGTCATCTCAGGAGAATTCAAAGCGGTCGAATTGGCTTGCGAAAAAATGAAAGAAGCAGGCGCAAAACGTGCGTTGTTATTGCCTGTAGGTGGAGCATTCCACTCCCCTATGATGGAACCCGCTCGTGAAGAACTAGCCGCAGCGATTGAAGCGACTACTTTTGCAACACCAACTTGTCCTGTATATCAAAATGTTACGGCTTCGGCGGTTTCTGACGCAAATGAAATAAAAAAGAATTTAATCATCCAGTTGACTGCTCCTGTAAAATGGACGCAATCTGTACAACAAATGATTGCTGACGGCGCTACTTTATTTACTGAAGTTGGCCCTGGAAAAGTTTTGGCTGGTTTAATTGGAAAAATCAATAAAGAAGCGGCTACGGCGAACGCATAATTTAGTATTCAATCGCAGTTATTGGCTTACCTTAAAGTCCCCACAAGATTAGTACTTGGAGGGGACTTTTTTATTATTATCCAATAATAATCAACCTATTTTAATCCAATCTGATTTTTCATTTTCTAAAAAGAAACTATATCTGATTTCTCCAACTGGTTATCCTTCTTGAACGATTTTATAACCTTATGAAAAAAGAGCCCTCCTACTTTTATTGTACACGGTGATGCTACCCCCTACTGTATCTTATCTATAAATTGGTGGGTTTATATAAAAAACTTCAATAAATGGGTTTGAAATTAGAATTTATAACAGTGCAAGGTAGACTGCACGGAAATTTTAAAAAGATAAAAAACACCGAAATCAACCATGCTATTACTCCGTTTTTAGCTAAAATTAAACTTTTTGATTGATTTAAAACTATAAATAATTCATTGCAATTATTCTAAACAAAAAAACTCGAGAACAACTAGGCTGCTTTCGAGTTTTTTTTATTTAAAAATCTATTATTATTTCAAAAATTCCAAAATACTATCGGTTATAAATTGAATTTGCTCGTCTTCTAATTCGGTATGCATTGGTAATGAAAGCACCTCAGTTACTAATTGATTCGTAACCGGGAAATCTTCTTCTTTGTATCGAACATCTATGTAAGCCTTTTGAGAGTGTAATGGAATTGGATAATAAATAGCACATGGAATTCCTTTATCCAATAAATGTTGCATCAAACCATTTCTATCAGCATTGATGATACGCAAAGTATATTGATGAAACACATGATCATTCTCATCATTATCGAAAGAAGGTGTCACGATGTTTACATGCCCTGCCAAAGCTGCATTATACCTAGCCGCCGCATCACGACGAGACGTATTATAGTCATTTAGAAAAGGTAATTTAGCATTAAGAACACCCGCTTGTATACTATCTAAACGAGAATTTACACCAACTACATCGTGATGGTAACGCTCGTACATTCCGTGATTAACGATTCCACGAATAGTATGTGCTAAATCATCATCATTGGTAAATATAGCTCCACCATCTCCATAACAACCTAAGTTTTTAGAAGGAAAGAAGGAAGTTGCTCCTACGTGACCTATTGTTCCAACTTTAGATTGCTTTCCTGCTTTGGTGGTAAAATCAGCACCGATAGCTTGCGCATTGTCTTCGATTACAAAAAGATTATGCTCATTGGCTAATGCCATAACACCTTCCATATTGGCAGCACGCCCAAACAAATGCACAGGAACAATTGCTTTCGTTTTAGGGGTAATAGCCGCTTTTATTCTTTCTAAAGAAATATTCATGTCATGTAAATCTACATCTACTAAAACAGGAGTTAGTTGCAGCAAAGCAATTACCTCAACAGTAGCTGCAAATGTAAAATCGGCAGTAATTACCTCATCACCAGGACTCAAGCCTAGCCCCATCATTGCAATTTGCAAAGCATCGGTACCATTTGCACAAGGAATTACGTGTTTGACTCCTAAATAATCCTCCAAACCTTTTTGAAATTGGTGCACTTGTGGACCATTGATATAGGCATTGGTATTCAAAACTTCTTGAATAGAAGCATTTACTGTAACGGCAATTTTATCGTATTGACTTTTAAGGTCAACCATTTGAATTTTCTTCATGTACACATTATTTATAATTAGAAAGACAACGATTTGTACAAATACTTCCTCTCATATCTTTCCTAAAAGGAAAACAAAAATAGGTATTATTGATTTCAAACCAATGAATTTAACCCAAAGAAAACGTATTTTAGCCCAAAAAAACATCGAATGCACTTTCTTTACAATCTCACAATAGCTATTGCGGAATTTTTATTAAAAATAATTGCATTATTCAATGCAAAAATAAACTTGTTTGTATCTGGAAGAAAAACTGTTTTTGATACGCTTTCGCAAAAAATAAAAACCTCCGACAAAACCATTTGGTTTCACGCCGCTTCTTTAGGGGAATACGAACAAGGACTACCCGTTATTGAAAAAATAAAACGAAAATTTCCAACTCATAAAATTATAGTAACCTTCTTTTCTCCTTCAGGTTTTGAGGTTCGAAAAAATAACACTGTAGCTGACGTTACTCTATATCTACCCTTGGACAGCTCTTATAATGCCGAAAAATTCATCGCATTAGTACATCCCGATATGGTGTTTTTTATAAAATATGAATTTTGGATCAATTATTTACACGTTTTAAAGAAACAAAATATCCCAACCTATCTTATATCGGGGATTTTCAGAGAAAACCAGTTGTTTTTTAAATGGTACGGTGGATTTTACAGAAAGGCTTTAGACGCTTTTACCTGTTTTTTTGTACAAAACGAAGCTTCAAAACAATTAGTGCTAAGCCTTGGAAAAAAGAATGTCTACGTTTCCGGAGACACACGCTTTGATCGAGTTGCAGCTATAGTAGAAAAAGACAACACACTCGATTTCATTTCTCAATTCAAAAATAACACTCCAACCGTTGTGATTGGAAGCTCCTGGCCCAAAGACGAAGAATTACTAACAGACTACATTAACACAGTCAATCAAAAAGTTAAATTCATTATTGCTCCTCATAATATCAAACCCGAACAAATCCTTCAATTAAAAAATAGTATAACAAAGAAAACACTACTATTTTCAGAAATGAAGGGTAAGAACTTAGCCGACTACGAAGTCTTCCTCATTGACACCATAGGTATTTTGACCAAAATTTACAGCTATGCTGACATTGCTTATGTAGGTGGTGGATTTGGCAATCCTGGCGTTCACAACATACTCGAACCTGCTACATTTGGCGTCCCAATTGTAATTGGAACTAATTATTCTCATTTTGCTGAAGCCATTGCACTCGTTTCTTTAAAAGGATGTATTTCAATTAAAAATGAAACAGAACTACAAACTACTTTAGATGAATTACTCAACAATGATCTAATTCAAAAAGAAAAAGGAGCTATTTGCAGTCAATTTATAATAGACAATAAAGGAGCAACAGACATTATTCTTGATACAATAAAGTAATAGCACAGCAATTAATCCCTAAATAATATTCTGAACTATCATTATCCAAAAAAATAAAAGCCAAAAAACTCTTAATTCTTACATAAAACAACTGCTTTTAGTATCGATTTCGATTAACCATTTAATAAATAAGTCCCCGTTTAACCACTATAATTAAGGATATTAGACTCCAAAACAAACTAAAAAAATATAAATCGAATAATATTTTTAAAAATAAATTGAAAAAAAATTTTACATATCAAAAATTTTATATCTTTGCCTCGAATTAATAATTAACCTTTTATATTAAAGTAAGATGAAAAAAGTATTTTTAAGTTTAGCTGTTGTTGCTGTTTTAACTGTTGTATCTTGTAAAAAAGCTGACGCTGCTGCTGAAGAAGTTGTAGCTGTTGACTCAACTGCTGTTGCTGTTGATTCTGTAGCTGTTGATACTACTGCATTAGCTGTTGATTCAGCTGCTGTTGAAGCTCCTGCTGCTCACTAATTAGAATTTATTCTAAGAAAAATCAAAGCCATCTTTATGATGGCTTTTTTTTGTTTATAATTTAAAAACATCCAATCGATATTCTAATTATTTACAAAACCAAAAAAAGGAAGTGAGAGCGTTTTGCCCTCACTTCCTTTTTTTTATTTATTATACGCTTCTAAATTCTAATCATCAAAAATGACCTCGCTTGCCGCGAAATCCAATATCTCCGCTCGCGAACCATATTTCACTATTTCATCAATTCCTTTCTGAGCCATCAATACAGTACTGTATTTCCGACTTACAGCCATCAAAACTTCATTAAGCACTACTTTGAAATAAAACTTCCCTTTAGCGGTCTTATACTTTAAAAAAGAACACGCACTAAACTCTGATCGCAACAATTCAGCAACTGCCTCACAATCCATTCGCAATTCATAAGCATTACTCGTAAAAATAGGCTTCCCTTTTCTGGAAGTGTATTCAAACTTATAATCCCCACTAAAGCGCTTACTAATCACAAAAGACCCCATATTTAAACTCCTTAATTTTTCAAAAATAAAAATACAATCTTTAACAACTACACACAAAAAAAATTCATAGAGTTATAAACAAAAAAAAGCCTCTTCAAAAGAAGAGGCTTTAGTACTCAGAGCGGGACTTGAACCCGCACGAGCATTGCTGCTCACTGGATTTTAAGTCCAGCGTGTCTACCAATTTCACCATCCGAGCGTCTGGTATTAATGGATTTAATTTTCGAGAAAATTAATTAAATAAGCTTACCATTCTAGCTTTATATTTTTCAAAGATACTATTTTATTTTTTATATCCTTTCGAGCTTTTTACGCTTTTGAGCGAAAAACGGGGCTCGAACCCGCGACCTCGACCTTGGCAAGGTCGCGCTCTACCAACTGAGCTATTTTCGCATTTTCAATCCTTAAAAAGAACCGCGATACTTGTTCTGTATTGCGGATGCAAATTTAAGACTTTTATTGAGTTAAACAAGCGGTTTTTGAATATTTTTTTGAATTATTTTATAACCTTCTGATAACAAAAACTTTAAATGTGAAATTATTTTCTAGTCAACATTCTTTTTAACTCATTTAGCTTCATCAAGGCTTCTACTGGTGTTACAGTATTAATATCTAAACTTAGTATTTCCTCTTTTATTTCTTCCAATAAAGGGTCGTCCAAGTTAAAAAAGCTCATTTGCATTTCTTCTTTTTCAGATTTTATTCCGTTTAAAGCATCACTACTATGATCTTTCTCTAATTTCTTTAAAAGCTTTTGTGCTTTTTGAATCACAATCTGTGGCATTCCAGCCATTTTAGCGACATGGATCCCAAAACTATGCGCACTTCCTCCTTTGACTAACTTTCGAATAAATAAAACTGAGTCCTTCAATTCCTTTACAGAAACATTGTAATTTTGAATGCGAGGCAACAACTCATTCATTTCATTTAACTCATGATAATGTGTTGCAAAAAGCGTTTTCGGTCTAGCGGGATGTTCATGAAGGAATTCAGCGATCGCCCAAGCAATGGAAATCCCATCATAAGTACTTGTACCACGACCAATTTCATCAAGCAAGACCAAACTTCTTTCGGAGAGATTATTCAAGATAGAAGCCGTTTCATTCATTTCGACCATAAAAGTCGATTCACCCATGGAGATATTGTCACTTGCCCCCACTCTAGTAAATATCTTATCCACTACTCCCATTCTAACGCTATCAGCAGGAACAAAACTTCCCATTTGAGCTAACAACACAATCAAAGCTGTTTGTCTCAAAATTGCCGATTTACCGGACATATTAGGACCTGTAATCATTATTAACTGTTGCGTCTCTCTATCTAGAAAAACATCATTAGCAATATAGGGCGTTCCTACGGGTAATTGTTTTTCAATAACTGGGTGTCTTCCGTTATTAATTTCGAGTTCAAAAGTTTCATCCAATTGCGGACATACATATTGATTCTCTATTGCCAATTGTGTAAAGGAGCACAAACAATCTAATTGCGCCACTAAATTAGCATTTAACTGAACAGGCTTAATATAAGTGGTAATCCAAGCAACTAATTGCTCAAATAAATCGGATTCTATTTTCTGAATTTTTTCTTCAGCACCTAGAATTTTAGTTTCGTATTCTTTTAACTCTTCAGTAATATAACGTTCCGCATTGACAAGTGTTTGTTTTCTTATCCATTCTGTAGGTACTTTATCTTTGTGCGTATTTCTAACTTCAATATAATACCCAAAAACATTATTAAACGATATTTTCAAGGACGTAATCCCTGTTCGTTGCGATTCACGAGCTTCTATACCTTCCAGATATTCTTTACCTGAAGTTGAAATCGCACGCAATTCATCCAATTCCGCGCTTACACCTTTTGCAATTGCATTCCCTTTAGAAATAGCTACTGGCGCATCTTGATTCAACGTGATTTTTATTTTCTCTCGAAGCAATTCACAACTATGAAAACTATCTCCAATTACCTTCACTGCTTCTTGCGGACTTTCTAATGCTAAAGTCTTCATTGGAATAATAGCATCTAGCGATTCTTTCAAATAGACCACTTCGCGAGGGGATACTTTTCCTGCTGCAATTTTAGAAATCAAACGTTCTAAATCTGATATTTGTTTGATTTGGTATTGCATCTTTTGCAATACCTCTTGACTTTCTTTCAAATAAGCAACCACCTGATGACGGTTTCTAATTTTATTAGCATCTTTCAAAGGCAATGCTAACCAGCGTTTCAATAGACGGCCTCCCATTGGCGAAAGCGTTCTGTCTA
The DNA here is from genome assembly GCF_040703125.1 of Flavobacterium ovatum. Classification (NCBI taxonomy): domain Bacteria; kingdom Pseudomonadati; phylum Bacteroidota; class Flavobacteriia; order Flavobacteriales; family Flavobacteriaceae; genus Flavobacterium; species Flavobacterium ovatum. The sequence goes on along the minus strand of NZ_CP160035.1, from coordinate 1,569,559 downwards.
TTACGTCCAACAAAGTCACGGCGTTTGGATTGTAACTGTGATATAATTCTAAATTACGAATCGTAAAACGATCCATCCACACATAAGCATCCTCTGCAATTCGCTGAATAGAAGTAATATGTTGTACTCTATTGTGTTGTGTTTCGGACAAATAATATAAAATAGCTCCAGAAGCGATAATTCCGTCCTTCAATTCTTCAATCCCAAAACCTTTTAAGGAAACCGTTTGAAAATGCTTGGTTAAGGTTTCAAAAGCGTAATCTTCTTTATAGATCCAATCTTCTAAGTAAAAACAATGAAAATTATTTCCGAACTGCTCCTTAAAATTATTTTTATGATTTTTTTGAACCAAGATCTCAGATGGGCTGAAATTTTGCAACAACTTATCGATGTATTCTCCATTTCCTTGAGCCGTTAAAAATTCACCCGTAGAAACATCCAAAAAAGAAACACCAATACTCTTACTTGTAAAGTAAACCGAGGCTAAGAAGTTATTCGATTTAGAATTCAAAACTTCGTCATTCATCGAAACTCCGGGAGTCACTAATTCGGTCACGCCACGTTTAACGATGGTTTTGGTCATTTTAGGATCTTCGAGTTGATCACAAATAGCCACACGCAATCCTGCTTTTACTAATTTTGGCAAATAGGTATTAATCGAATGATGCGGAAAACCCGCTAATGCAGTTTCACTAGCTGAGCCTGCACCACGTTTTGTTAAGGTAATTCCTAAAATCTTAGAAGCACGAACCGCATCTTCTCCGAAAGTTTCATAAAAATCCCCCACTCTAAACAACAAACAAGCATCAGGATACTTCCTTTTTATTTCATTGTATTGCTTCATTAACGGGGTTTCTTTTACTACTTTATCTTTAGTTGCCAAAATATTGTGTTTGATTTATGATTAACTTGAAATAGGAGCGAATTTATAGATTTTAAAGCGAAAATGTAAATAGTTAAAAAAATAAACTTCACTTTTAAGGAAATATTATGGTATTGGCATGATATTTTCTTTAGTTTTGTTTTATCAACTTAAAAATCTAATAAAATGAAAAAGATAATTTTACTTGCTCTACTAACTGTATTTGGAATTGCTAATTCTAACGCACAAGAAACTTCAAAAAAATCTAAAGCAGTTGCTAAAACTGTAACCACAAAATTACCAAAAGTTGACGGTGCAGGTTTGGTTTTTGAAAACGAAACTATCGATTACGGAACAATTGCTCACAACGCTGACGGTAATCGTCAATTTGTATTTACTAATAATGGCAACAAGCCATTAATCATCACTAACACTCAAGGATCTTGTGGTTGCACTGTTCCTACTACACCAAAAGAACCTATTGCTCCTGGGGCAAAAGGTGTGATTGGAGTAAAATATGCTACTGACAGAGTTGGTCCATTTACGAAAACAGTAACGGTTACTTCTAATGCTGAAGGACAAGCTACAAAAACATTAACGATTAAAGGTACTGTATTAGCTGATGACGATAAAAAAAGCTAATTTTGACCTCAAATTTATAAAAGCTTCCTAATTGGAAGCTTTTTTTTTACAATAAAATTCTTAAAAATGAGAAAGCTAGAAAACAGCGAATTGGAACGAAAATCAATTGAAGATTTTAAAAAATCGGACAAAACCCCTTTAATTTTAGTCTTAGACGACATTCGAAGCTTACACAATATCGGATCTGTATTCAGGACTGCAGATGCTTTTTTGATAGAAAAAATATATTTGTGCGGCATTACCGCCACTCCTCCTAATAAAGAAATCCACAAAACCGCTCTTGGAGCTACCGATACCGTAACATGGGAGCACCAAGAAAATGTATTGGAAGTAATTACAAAATTAAAAAAAGAAAACATTCTTACGCTAGCTATTGAACAGGTAGAAAGCGCTACTTTCTTGCAAGAATTTCAAGTAGAAAAAGACCAAAAATACGCCTTAGTTTTCGGGAACGAAGTTTTTGGTGTATCTCAAGAAGCAGTTGCTCTATGTGATGGTTGTATTGAAATTCCTCAATTAGGCACCAAGCACTCTTTAAATATTTCAGTAAGTGCCGGAATAGTCGTTTGGGATTTATTTCAAAAAATGAAATGGCCGAATTAAAAAATCAAACAAAATCGATTTCTTGAACGACAACACAATCACTTTGATCCTGACAATTTTCAAGTAAACTAGTTATTGTTTGATTAAAAACAGGATGTTTCCATTGTATCTTTAAATCCGAAACAGGCATCAAAACAAACTTTCTTTCTTGCATCAATGGATGCGGGATTTGAAGATCAACAGTGTCAATCAACTCTTCTCCAAAGAAAACCAAATCAATATCAATGATGCGGGATTGATACCCTAATTGTTCTTTACGAATACGCCCCATTTCTTGCTCTATAGACAAGGCATTTTTTAAAATTCCGGAGGGACTTTGAGTCGTTTTTACCTCTAAGGCACAATTATAGAAAGCATCACTTTCAAAACCCCAAGACGGACTTTCATACAATTTAGAAACCTGAGTAACTACTCCTATCTTCTCCTTTATCAATTGAATACAAAACAATATATTCCCTAACTTATCTCCTTGATTTGTTCCTAATGATAAAACAACCTTTTGCTCTAATTTCATCTTATAATAACCTTAATATATTATTTAACCCCAAATTAACTAAAACAATTTTAGAATTAAGAATATATTTGCACAAAGTAAGCATAGCAAACAGTAACATTGTATATTATTCTGTTTTCTTATAAAAAAACTACAATATGAAATTTTTAGGAAATGTATTAGCCACCATCATTGGATTATTTATTTTTTGTTTACTGTTCCTTTTTGGAATTGTATTCATCACTTTATTGTTTGGTGGCGACTCTGAATTAGCGACAGTCAAGAAAAATTCAGTAATTGAATTGAATTTATCTGATATAGAAAATGATTATGCGGGAAAATACAAAGATCCTTTCATGAGCTTTTTTTCCGACAACAGCGAAGTAGGATTAACAGACATCATTAGTGCCATTGAAGCTGCAAAAACAGATAATAATATTAAAGGAATTTCTATAGTAAACAACTATTCCGAAATAGGAATGGCACAGCGCAAAACATTGCGCGATGCCTTAGAAAATTTCAAAAAATCAGGTAAATTCATCATGGCTTACGCCAATACCTATTCTCAAAAAGAATACTACTTAAATTCGGTAGCCAATACTATCTATCTTAATCCTGTAGGAGACATGGATTTCAAAGGATTATCATCAGAAGTGATGTTTTTCAAAGATTTACAAGAAAAAACAGGCGTTAAAATGGAAGTCATTCGCCATGGAAAATACAAAAGCGCTGTAGAACCATTTTTAGACAATAAAATGAGTGACGCTAATAGAGAACAAATCACTGCTTTATTAGAATCAGTATGGAGAACGGCAGTAACTGACATTTCAAAAAATCGTAATATATCAGTAACAAGACTAAATGAAATTGCGAATGGACTTTTGGCTAGAACTCCCGTCCTTGCTAAAGAAAACAAATTAATAGATGTTATTGCCTATGAAGATGAATATCATGACGCAATAAAAAAAGCATTGAAAGTAAAAAAAGAGGATGATTACAAAAAAGTTTCAATAGTAGATTACACAAAAAAACATTTACTAGAGTCCGAATTCTCAGAGGCAAATGATCAGATTGCGGTAATTTATGCTCAAGGCGAAATTCAATCTGGTGAAGGCGACGTAAATACTATTGGAGAAATTTCTATGAATCGTTCTTTGCAAGAAGCTAGAAAAAATAAAAAAATAAAAGCAATTGTACTCCGCATCAATAGTCCAGGTGGAAATGCTTTGACATCTGATTTAATCTGGAGAGAAGTGGAATTGACCAAAAAAGTAAAACCAGTAGTAGTTTCTATGGGGAATTATGCGGCTTCTGGCGGATATTATATTGCCTGTAATGCCAACCAAATTTTTGCAGAAAAAAACACTATCACAGGTTCTATAGGAGTATTTGGGATTTTACCCAACTTTAGTCAATTGACGGCAAAAATTGGAATTAATATCGAACAAGTAAAAACACATGAAAACGCTCCTGAATACAGTCCCTTTGTCCCTATTGACGACAAATTCAAAGCAGTAACCCTAGAAGGCGTAGAACACATTTACAAAACCTTTGTAGCGCATGTAGCTCAAGGTCGAAAGATGACTTTCAATCAAGTAGACGGCATTGCACAGGGCCGTGTATGGACTGGTGAAGAAGCTTTAAAAATTGGATTGGTGGATAAAATCGGAAGTCTAAATGACGCGATCAAAGCTGCCGCTAAAATGGCTAAGACTAATGATTATTCAACCAGAAACTTTCCAGAATACGAAAAAAGTTTTGAAGATATGTTGAGCAAACTTCCTTTTGGACAATCTAGAGAATCTTTTATAAAAGAAGAAATTGGAACTGAAAACTTCAAAATTCTGGAACAATTAAAACGATTACAAGCTCGCAAAGGCATTCAAACCATTATGCCTTATGAGATAAATATTCAATAAATAATACTCGGGATAAAACCGTACATTTAGAATTAGATTACGGCAACATTTTTGACAGTATTCACAAAAACAAAACGAAACACTATGGTTAAGAAAATCGCACTTATAATTGGAGGAATTCTACTTCTCATTACCGGAAGTTTATTTGCCATTCCTTATTTTTTTAAAGACCAAATCAAGGCCAAAATTGCTCAAGCCATCAATGAAAAAGTAGATGCTAAAGTTAGTTTTACCGATGCCGATTTGAGTTTATTCAAAAGTTTTCCAAACGCTACAGTTACTTTAGATTCTTTAGTAATTATCAACAAAGCTCCTTTTGAAGGTGATACTTTGGTTTCATTAGGCGAATTGAATTTAAAAATGTCTATCAAAGAACTTTTTAAAGAAAGCAACGAAGCTATCAATATTCAAGGATTGAGTTCCAAAAACGGTTTGATAAACATCATCTTCAACAAAGACGGTTTAGGAAACTACGATATTGCATTGAAAGATGACAAACCTGCTGATGACAAAAAAAGCGAACCTTTATCCTTAAAGATCCAAGAATATAGTATTGAAAATTTCCAATTTCGTTATACTGATCAAGCTTCAAAAATTAAAATGGTTATTGACAGCTTGAACCACGAAGGAACTGGAGATTTTGCCGCTTCCAAATTGGATTTAACGACCAAGTCAACAGCTAAAATCTCCTTAGAAATGGATAAAGTCAACTACATGAAAAATGTAGCGTTGACATTAGACGCCGTTTTAGGTATTGATTTAGACCAAAGCAAATATACTTTTAAAGAAAACAAAGCATTAATCAACCAACTCCCATTAGAATTTGATGGATTTATCCAATTAGTAGAAGCAGGGCAAGAGTATGATTTGAAATTTAAAACACCTACTTCGTCATTCAAAAACTTCCTAGGATTGATTCCTTCTGCCTATTCATCAAGTTTAGACAATGTAAAAACTACAGGAGATTTCTCAGTTGCAGGATTTGCAAAAGGTACTTATACCGACAAAACAGTCCCTAAATTCAATATTGAAATCGCATCCAACAATGCTTCTTTTCAATATCCAGACTTACCAAAATCAGTTCAAAATATTGTTATCGATACCAAAATCATCAACGAAACAGGAATTCTAAATGATACTTATGTGAATCTTGACAAACTTTCGTTCAAGATTGACCAAGATGTTTTCAATGCCAAAGCGAATATCAAAAATGTTACTCAAAATGCGTTGGTAGACGCGATGCTGAAAGGAACTATCAACTTGGGGAATTTATCAAAAGCGTATCCAATCAAATTGGACAAACCTTTATCTGGGATTTTAAAAGCTGATGTAGAAACTAAATTTGACATGGAATCGGTTACAAATAGTCAATATCAAAACATTTACAACTCTGGAACAATGAGCCTTTCGGGTTTTAAATACACCGACGAAAACGGAAAAGCGATGAACATTAGTAACGCTTTAGTTCAGTTTAATCCAAGTCAGGTGAATCTGAAACAATTCAACGCAACTACGGGGAAAAGTGATATGAGTGTCACTGGGATTTTAGAGAACTTCTATGGTTTTATCTTTAAAAATCAAGAACTAAAAGGAAACTTCAACCTGACCTCCAATCAATTAGCCGTAAGCGATTTTATGACTCCAGAAGAACCAGCGAAAGCTACAACTGAAGCTGCAAAACCTGCTGATGCCATGAAAATACCAGCGTTTTTAAATTGTACGCTTACCGCTAAAGCGAATACGGTTTTGTATGACAACCTTACGCTTAAAGACGTTTCGGGTAAACTTATCGTGAAAGACGAAAAAGTGACGATGGAAAATGTAAAAACATCTATTTTTGGTGGAAATATCGGATTGAATGGTTCGGTTTCTACCAAAGGAAAAACGCCCGTTTTTGACATGAACTTAGGGCTTACGCAAGTAGATATTGCGCAATCGTTCACGCAACTGGATATGTTGAAAAAAATTGCTCCGATAGCAGGAATCATCAACGGAAAACTGAACTCCACCATTAAATTAAACGGAAATCTAACGGATGACATGAGTCCTGATTTAGCAACCATTACAGGAGATTTACTAGGGCAATTATTGTCAACAACGATTAATTCTGAGAAATCTACCTTATTGACGGCGCTAACTTCTAATATCAAATTTTTGGACATGAGCAAAATCAATCTAAACGATTTAAAAGCTGCAATAACATTCAAAGATGGAAAAGTAAACGTAAGACCTTTTGATATCAAATACCAAGATATCAAAGCAACTATTGGAGGTTCACATGGTTTTGACCAAAGTATGAACTACAGTTTAAAATTTGATGTACCAGCCAAATATTTAGGAACTGAAGCCAATGCTTTAATCGCCAAGTTAACACCTGTAGATGCAGCCAAATTAGAAAATATTCCGATTAACGCCTTGATGACAGGAAATTTTTCGAATCCTAAAATAAGTACGGATATGAAAACGGCGTTTACTAATTTGACCAATCAATTGATTCAGCAACAAAAAGCAGCTTTAATCAGCAAAGGAACGTCAAAATTGACTGACCTGATTAACAAAAACAAACAACCTGGAGACACTACCAAAACAGTAATTCCAACTACGAAGGTTGAAGTTCAAGAAAAAGCTAAAGAAGAGGTTAAAAAACAAGCTTCGACCTTAATAAAAGGCTTATTCAATAAGAAGAAACCAGCCGAAGAGCCTAAACCTGAAGAATAAAAAATAACAAAGCCGTTTTAAGAATTAAATCTTGAAACGGCTTTTTTTTTTAGATCGGATGTAAAATGAATAGTTTAGTGGCACCTTGATTTTGTTTGCGACTTACTGTTGCGGGCACGGATTGCAAATCCGCGCTATCGTTGTCGAGATGACATATCTGAGCCAGCTGGGGTTAACTGAAGTGTGTTTTTTATAAGTAAATAATTTTGACTTCCCCTTTCAGTAACCATTTAGTTATATGATGTTATAACTTTATCTTCTTTACTATAAAAACAAGAAGGAGTATAATCATCCCAACAAAACTGATAATTTACGCCGTTTCCATAATTAGATGGGTTTATTGTATTTGGTTTTCCTCTTTGATAAATAAGCATTTCATAGGTCATTCCAATCCATATTTTTCTATCAACTAAATTTTCGCAATCTTCTCTAGACCATTCTGGATATTTTTTTTGAATTTTCCCTGCTTTACTTTTATACCATTCAATATTAGCTTTTTTTTCGTTAACTTCTATGACTTTAAGATTTTGTTTATCTACATTTTTAATTTCTTTTGAAAGTTCATCACTTTTAATTTTTAATTTGATTGAATAATCACTAATTTCATTAGCGAATTTTAATTTTAATTCAGGATCATTAATCTCCATAAAAATTAAAATAATTGAATCCGTATTTGTATAGTATAATGATGTTTTGATACTTGCTATTGATTTTTCAAAAAGAAAATCAGACCTAATTTCATCTTGTTTTTCCTTGTCGGATTTACACGAAAGAAATATGATGTTAAATATCATTAATAGAATTGTAATTTTTTTCATTTATTGGATTATTTAAATTTTAACAAATTCTATTAATAGTTTTTGAGGTCAGTAGTTACGAACATATGATTTTAGACTGATATATTTTATCCGACTTAACCATTCGTACTATTAAATTATTGAATATTGTGTCTTTGCTTTGAGAACGATTAATTCGATAGCAAAATTCATCAAGATACCTGTTTATATTAAAATCACTTACTGAAGAATATGTTGTTCTAACCCATGATTTTACTTGATGTATCATCGTGTGTAATGCCATAAAATTCATCCCATTATTACTTTCTATTTGTGTGATATTGTAATGCTCAAATAAAGGACGATAGCCTTTCCATTTATCTGTAGTTATTTTTGCGCTTTTATCAATGTGCTTGTTAAATATTGTCTCTAATTCTTGGGCTGAATAATTATCAATTTTTAAGGCATACATCCTTTTAACTTTCCCCTTATCTGTTAATTCTACTGCGGTTACAATCTTTTTCTTTTTGCTGTCATAACTCCTTCCTACTTTGCCTTTTTCCTTTCCACCAATAACAAATTCATCAACATGAACGGTTCCATCCATTGGATGATTCTCACTAGACTTCATGGCTTCTCTAACTTTATGCATAAATAAACGTGCTGTTTTTTCTGTAACTCCAAAGCGAACTCCCATATAGCTAGCAGATAAACTTTTAGTTGTGGTTGACATCTCAAAACATATAAAAAAGGCTTTACGTAAACCAAACTTAACCTTATGAAATAAAGTATTTGCAGCTGCGGTTTCTGTATGACTACAAATATTACAAGTTCTGGAAAAATCTTTACGGATTTGACTCTTTGTATGCTTACATTTTAAACAAATAAATCCTTGTTCCCATTTATAATTTGCTAAATATTCCTTGCAGTTTTCATCTGTTTTAAACCGTTCAGCAAAATCTAAAAGGTTTTGTCCTGTAAATAAATCCATAATTCTTTTGTTTTATTGACTTCTAAGACATGAAATTATCTACTGACCTCAAAATAGTTTTTTATATCTCCTAATGATTTGTTTTCACCCTTCTTATAGTCATACATAACATTACAGTTAAAGTCTTGGCGCTACACGATGTGCAAATTATGGAAAGCAGGTGTTTTCCGCACAACGAAAAATTGATCGCGAAACGCTAATTACACTAAAACTTGCATATTGTGTAACGGCTGTGATGCCTTCGGTTTTTTATTAATTTGATTTTTCTTTTATATTTTCGGATATATATCTCAATAGTTTTGTCTGTTCTTTTTGAAGTTCAATTACTTCATCAATTCTCAACATCCAGGCTCCAAACATTCTAATTAAAAAAACAAATGCAACAATTAATATTAATCCAACGATAAATTCCATGTTTATTTTTTTTTAAAAGTTTATTTCCCACCTATTCTAGGTGAAAGTATTTTAAATTATATTATTATGTCAATTTTTAAAAATAATAAATTCTTATATATTACTGAAATTTCAAAAACTATTTTTTGCATGGATAGGCTTTATATTTATGTTAACAATCCTATTCTTTCCATAAATTCTTTTAACAATCCTCCAAGTATTATGCAAAAAACTATAAACCACCAGTATTCTTTTAATAAATTAATAGTTTTAATTTGTTCGTCTAAATATCTAATTCTATCAGATTGTTTTCTAATGGTCTTTTGGTATTGCAAACTTTCCTTTTGTAATACTTTTAGATCGTTGTCTAAGTTTACTTTTGATTCTGTTTTTAGTTTTTCAGACTTTAAGTATTTTACCCAACCCCCATAGTTTATAATTTCATGAGCTTTTGATAACAAATACATTCTTCCATATTTGTCAGTATCGATTAATGATTCTGACAATAACTTTTCGTACAATGTTAAACATATAGAATTACTTAATGTTTTATTATCAAGCCCTTTTAGTTCTAATTTACGAATATCTTTTCCGTTGTGAATTAAACTAAGATTAAAATCAATAAGTTCATTAATTTGATAATTCATTTTTATGTTCTTTTTCAGTTCTACCAAACTGAGGCATAACTTATATATTCACGCAAGTCCCTACGTTTTCTGTCTTTTTATAAACACAAAACTAAATCATATAATGACAACTGTTTTACGGTTTACCTCATTTTGTATATTTAATTTCCAAATACCACCACAATCCCGCGTGACTGATAGGAGCTATCTGCCGCGGCGGAGCGGATAGCAGGACAGCAGCAGCCAAAGGGGCTTTATGAGCGCAAACTACGGTAAGCCCCTTTGACTACTGGTGGCACGCCCAAATAACACTTACACTTTCAACTGCACCACATACCCCTCAGAACCTCGGACATTAAAAACGGTACCGTCTTCAAAAATGAGGTATTGTCCTTTGATGCCTGTTAGTTTCCCTTGGAAGGTGGGTGTTTTGTCTAAGCTTAAACTTTTTACTTTGGTAGGATATTGCAAGACAGGATAATCCATGCGGTACAAATCGTTTTTGTCTAGGACGAAGTATTCTCTAGCTTCCTCAGGAATTACGGCTTCTAGTTTCATTCGCTCCGCAATCAAGTCGGCTGGCGGAACGTCGTTGGTGAGCATTTTGCGCCAATTGGTTTTGTCGGCAAAGTGATTTTTGAGGGCGACCTCGGTAATTCCGGCTAGGTAGCGATTGGGAACTTCGATGATAGAGATGGCTTCGTTGGCGCCTTGGTCAATCCATCTGGTGGGTACTTGGGTTTTACGGGTCACTCCTACTTTTACCTCGCTTGACAATGCCAAATAAACGATATGCGGTTGGAGCTGTACTTTTTGTTCGTAGTCTAAATCTCTATCGGCTATTCCCAAATGTGCGGTACTAAGCTCGGGTCTCATAATCCAATCACCCACGGCAGCGCTAGAATAAAAGCAGTCGTAGCAAAAACCTTGGCGAAATATTTTTTTCTTTTTGTTGCAGTTCAAACATTGGTATCCTACAAACTGAATTTCGATTTCTTGGTTAAGAATCTGGTTCATATTGAGAAAACTATCTTCAAAAACCAAATAATACTGAATTGGGTTTCCGTATTCGGTTTGCATTTTTGCTAGTACACCTTCGTATTGCATTGATTTATGGTTTGATATTTGACTATTTTTTCTATTTTTGGTAAAGTTATCATTCGTAATGCAAAATTCATAATCCCAATTTCACAAAATGCCGTTAACCATCATCAATTCATTTGCTTCTTGGGTTTTAAAACAACGAATCCATCAAATAGAACTTTTCTTGAAATACCCCAATGAGGTTCAAGAAGAGCTGCTTATGGATTTGGTTCAATCGGCCAAATACACCGAAATTGGTAGGCAGTACGAATTTGATTCGATTTTGTCCTATAACACCTTTTGCAACCGTGTTCCCATCAGCTGTTACGAAGAAATTCAGCCCATGATTGAGCGCACGCGCAACGGCGAACAAAATTTGTTTTGGAATACCCACATCAAATGGTTTGCAAAATCCAGCGGAACGACCAATGCCAAAAGCAAGTTTATCCCGGTGAGCAACGAAGCCTTGGAAGATTGCCACTACAAAGGCAGCAAAGACTTGTTGTGTTTGTATTTGAATAATAACGAGGACTCAGAGTTGTTTTTGGGCAAAAGTCTTCGCTTAGGCGGTAGCTCTCAAATCTACGAGAACAACAATAGCTATTTTGGTGATTTATCAGCAATTTTGATTGAAAACATGCCTATTTGGGCCGAATTCAGTAGTACGCCCAATAGCCGAATTTCATTGATGAGTCATTGGGAATCCAAAATTGAGGCGATTATCAACGAAACCAAAAAAGAAAATGTAACTAGTTTTGCTGGTGTTCCTTCGTGGATGCTAGTTTTGATGAATAGAATGCTCGAAGAAACCGGCAGAGGTAACTTACTGGAAATCTGGCCCAATCTCGAAGTGTATTTTCACGGTGGCGTGAGTTTTGAACCGTATCGTGAGCAATACAAAAATATTCTCCCTAAAAAAGATTTTAAATACTACGAAATATACAATGCCTCGGAAGGCTTTTTTGCCATTCAGGATTTGAATTATTCTGATGATTTGTTGCTGATGCTGGATTATGGTATTTTCTATGAATTTATTCCGATGACCGTTTTTGGTACCGAAAATCAAAAAGCGATTCGGTTGGCAGATGTCGAATTGGACAAAAATTATGCAATAGTCATCACCACCAACTCAGGTTTGTGGCGCTATTTGATAGGCGATACGGTGCGTTTTACGTCGTTGAACCCTTTTAGAATTCGAGTGACTGGCCGCACCAAACACCACATCAACGTTTTTGGCGAAGAGCTCATGATTGAAAACACAGACAAAGCCCTTGCCGAAGCCTGTAAAGTGACTCATAGCGAAATTATAGATTACACAGTGGCTCCTATATTCATGAAAGACAGAGAAAAAGGTGCTCACGAATGGATGATTGAATTCAAAACGCCACCGCAAGACATCGCTCAATTCAGAAACATATTAGACGAAAGTCTGCAAGGCATCAACTCTGACTACGAAGCCAAACGTCACAACAATATGACTTTGAACCCACTGATCATCAATGTGGCACGTAATAATTTATTTTACGACTGGCTCAAAGACCGTGACAAACTAGGTGGACAACATAAAGTCCCACGTTTATCCAACAGCCGAGATTACCTCGAGCAGTTGTTAAATATGCAAATAAAAGTTACGGCATGAAATCCTTTATCTACCTTAGTTTGATTCTACTTATATTTAGTTCCTGCTCTAGCAAACGCATTTGCGGAGGTAAAGGTGGCCCTAGAGCCGTTAGTATCGAAAAAACAACCTCTATTGATTTAAAAAACAGTTAGAAGCAGAACGAATCTTATTCTCAAGAACGATTGCTCCTGCTCCCGAGACTTCGGGAACACTATATCTCATGTTGCGCTATCGCTCCACAAGAGGATGCCTCCCGAAACTTCGGGACGATCAGGGCTATTCAAGATATTTAGTTTTCCATAAGTTCGTTTTCAAAACAGGACGTTTAACAAATGAATTTTAATCAAACTACAAAAAAAATTAACGATTTTCGATTAACGATTGCTGATTTTTGATTTAAAATCAAGAAATGAATTAGTAAAAGTTACAAAGAGATGGATTGTGTTTTTAACCGCAAAGAGCACTAAGTTTCTCGCAAGGTTCGCAAACGAAGGGATTAACATCCCGAATCGTCGAAATTAATTATATGTTTTTTTTTGTGATTACAGCATTGATGAAACAGTGCCAACTTACATTTTCTTATTTCTTTAAATTTTAAAATTCTCTCCAATCTGTGCTCCTAAAAACCACTCCTAAAAATATTTGTTTATTTTAAAGTCCTTTTAATTGATCGTTTTTTTATTATCAAATCCATTTTATCAGTGTACCATTCACGATTAAAGTAAATATTAATTTAAAAAAAAAAAACGGTAGCACCATTACAGTACTACCGTTTGTATAAAATTTATATTGATTTTAGATTTCGTCCATCATATCAATATGTCTGTCATGATAACCTAATAAGTAAAGTACTCCGTCTAGTCCTAAACTAGAAATCGAAGTCTCTGCACTTTCTTTAACCGTTGGTTTTGCATGAAAAGCTATTCCCAATCCAGCTAAATTTATCATTGGCAAATCATTTGCTCCATCACCTACGGCAATAGTTTGATTGATATTAATCCCTTCTTTATCAGCAATAGCTTGAAGGTATTCGGCTTTCTTTTTACCGTCTACAATATCACCTAAGTATTTACCTGTCAACTTGCCATCTATAATTTCCAATTGATTGGCATGTACATAATCAATCCCTAATTCTTTTTGCAAGTATTCTCCAAAATAAGTAAAACCTCCAGAAAGGATCGCTGTTTTATATCCGTAATATTTCAAGGCTTTCATCAATCGGTGAGCACCTTTGGTAATTGGCAAATTGATGGCTACATTGCGCAACACCTCTTCGCTCAATCCTTCTAGCAATGCCATGCGTTGTTTGAAACTTTCAGAGAAATCAATTTCGCCATTCATCGCTGATTCGGTGATTGCTCTTACTTGTTCTCCTACTCCATTTAAGTCAGCTAACTCATCAATCACTTCAGTTTGAATCAAAGTCGAATCCATATCAAAACACACCAAACGGCGGTTTCTTCTGTAAATAGTATCTTCTTGAAACGAAATATCAACGTCCAACGCTCTTGAAATAGCCATAAAACTCGATGCCATAGCTTTTTTATCTACAATATTACCCGAAACGGATAATTGCACACAAGAACGAGGATTTTCTTCTATTTCGATAATCGAAGTTCTTCCTGTTAATCTTTTGATCGCATCGATATTCAATTGTTGATCAGACATTATTTTGGTTACCGCAGCAATTTGTTTTGCTGCTAACGTTGTTCCCAAAATATTGATAATGTAGCGTTGCTTAGATTGTGTTTTTACCCAGCTCTCATAATCTGGAATTGAAATGGGAATAAACTTAACTTTGATTCCAAGTTCATATCCTTTAAACAGCAAATCCTTCAAAACGGGTGCCGAACAAGAACCTGCTTCAATTTCGAACAAAATCCCTAATGACAAAGTATCATGAATATCAGCTTGCCCTATATCTAAAACGATAGCATTGTAATTCCCCAATACTTCCGTTAACCCAGCGGTTACCCCTGGTTTGTCTTGACCAGAAACTTTTAATAAAATAATCTCTTTATCTTCTATTGCCATTTTAGTATCTCTATTGATTTCGAAGCAACAAAAATCGGTAAACTATTGTTTATATAAAAGGATATTAGGGGATTTTTTATAAAGCTATAAAACACCTTGGATTTTAAACATAAAAAAACCTGTTCCAACTAAGGAACAGGTTTAGGAATAGTATAATTTAATCCTTAAAAATAAATTTCAAAACTAATCAACAAGCTCAAATTTGATTTTCTGATTATTTACAATCACATAAAAATCACCCGCTTCTAAATGTCTTACCCCAACGCTATCCAAATAACTCAAATCTCGCATTGGATCAATCTCAAACCGATAAACAACTTTTTCTCCTGATTTTATTTCTTTCTTTTCGAAATATTTAAGCTCCTTCATCGGTCTTGATATAGTTGCAAACGGGTCTTTTACAAACCACTGTACGGTTTCTTTTCCGTCTCTGCTTCCGGCATTTGTAACTTCAACTTCTGCAATTATTTTTTCTCCTTTTTGAATTTTAGTTTTTGATAATTTGATTGGACTATACTCATAAGTAGTGTAACTTAATCCATGTCCAAACCAATATAAAGCATCTCTCGGAATATCCTGATAATGTCCAAGGTCAGGTCTTGCAGCTTCACGCATGTTGTAATAAATCGGAATTTGCCCTGTAGTTTGCGGAAAAGTAATCGATAATTTACCGGATGGATTGTGTCTCCCAGATAATATTCCCGCAACAGAGGAACCTGCTACAGTACCTGGTTGCCATATTTCTACAATAGCATCAGCCATTTCATTTAGCCGTATTAATTCTAAAGGTCTCCCACTCGAAAGCATCAAAATGATAGGTTTTCCTGCTTTTTGAAGTTCAGCTACCAATTCCTCCTGGATTTTTGGCAATGCAATGGTAGAACGCGAACCATTCTCGCCACTCCAGTTTCTTTTCTCTCCCAAAAATACAACTACAGCATCTGATTTTTTGGCTGCTGCCAAAGCCTCTGCAAAACCACTTTTGTCTTCTCCCTCAAAATTACATCCCAAAGCATAATTTAGCGTTGCTTTGTTTTTAAATTCTTTTTGCAATCCATCAAAAATTGTTTCTACATCTTCTGGTCTTCCCATTCCTTCCCAGAATCCCATGATATGAACAGAATCTTTTACCATTGGACCAATAATTGCCAAATTTTTATACTTATCGGTTATCGGTAATGTTTGTTTTTTATTCTTCAACAAAACCATCGATTCTGCCGCTAGTTCCTCGGCTACTTTCAAATATTCGGGCAGTAAGTAGCGCTTTTTCTCTGGAACCACATCTACATACGGATTCTCAAAAAGCCCTAATTTCATTTTTACTCTTATTATTCTTCTTACCGCTTCATCAATTGTAGCCATTGGTACTTTCCCTTCTTTTACCAATTCCGGTAAGTAGTCCAAATAAGCATTATCCACCATATCCATTTCGACTCCTGCAAGCACCGATTTAGTCGCGGCTTCTTTTAAATCTTTAGCTACAGACTGTTCTACCAAATTGCGAATCGAACCCCAATCAGAAATTACAAATCCTTGGTGTCCCCATTTTCTTTTCAATATTTCTGTCAAAGTATAATGATTGGCCGAAGCAGGAATTCCAGATATATCATTAAAACCACACATTACTGTTGCTGCCCCAGCCTTTATTCCAGCTTCGAATGGAGGCATAAAAGTTTCCCAAAGTGTTTGATTTGAAATGTCACTATAATGATAATCCCTTCCTCCTTCGGATAAGCTATACCCAATATAATGTTTCAAACAAGCGGCAATGGTGTATTTATCGGCTAAGTTTTCGCCTTGATATCCTTGAACTGCAGCTACAGCAAAAACTGAATTGGCATAGGTGTCTTCTCCGTACCCTTCAGAAACTCTTCCCCAACGGGCATCTCTAGCGACATCCAGCATGGGTGAAAAAGTCCAATCCAGACCCGACAACCAACTTTCCTTAGCCGTAATAGCACAGGATTGTTTGACCAATTCCGTGTTCCAAGAACATGCTTGCGCCAACGGAATAGGAAAAACGGTTCGGTACCCATGAATAGCATCAAAACCAAAAATAATTGGAATCCCCAACCTTGTTTCGGTCATCGCTTTCTTCTGAATTTGATTGCGGTATTCTGGATTGGTACTTCGATACAATAAAGAACCAATTTCGGGATTAGCCGCTTTCATTATTTCGCCAATGTTGTTTGGATTGGCATTTTTCCCATAGGTCCATTGATTCATTTGCATGATTTTCTCCTCCAAAGTCATAAGACTTATTAGGTTTTCGATGCGTGCTTCAATAGGTGCTTTTTTGTCCTTGTAAATCGGATTTTTAATTTGTGCTGTTCCCGTTAAAAAAGGAATAACCACGGCTGTAAGTGTTAAAAATATTTTTTTCATCTTGAGGAATATCATGTTGTAACTTTAACTTATTTCTTAGCATCTAAATACTGAATAAGCTCATAAGTATGGTTATTAATCAGCTTCATATTTTCAATCAAAGGCGAGTAATGCTCGTAATTACTATCTATAATTCCTTTATTTGAATCTCTGTTCGAAAAATCGGTAGTCAAATCATTTGGATCATTATCTTGGTATTTAAACCAATGCCATCCCACACAGCTTTTGCTTTTTAAAAGTTCGATGGTAAAATTTTGATAGAAATAACCTCTGTCTTTTTGTGTTGGAACATTCCATCCAGCTCCTGTTTTATTTGGTAAGCCAGAATCTTCTCCTTTGGTATACCATTCGGTAATTAAGAATGGTTTTCCGGACCAACCTTCCCAATTGTCCATTATAGATTGTACAGGTTCCCATTTTCGATAATGATTAATAGAGATAACATCCATATACTTTCCAGCTACTTCAAATATTTTTGGATTGTCTAATTCATCCTTTTCTTGATTAAATCGACACCCTAAATAGAGGTGATTGTTATCGTATTTTTTAATGGCTTTAGTTACTTTTTTCATATAGGTTTCAAAGTAAAAGCCGGTAAAATCTTGTCGATCTAAGTCAGTAATATCAGCAACAGTAGCGTTTTTTCCTTTTCTAGCCTCCAACCATTTTTTGGCAGCTTTATACCCTTCTTCTTCTTTACCTAAAAAATTCAAATGTCTGTCTAAGGCGTCATCAACCCATGGTAATTCATTATCTGTATAATATCCCAACAAGAATTTATCATTTTTATATTTTTGAATTTTAGAAATCTCTTTTTCAACATAAACATCAAATTCGGCATCGAAAACCATCGCCAAATCGTACCGAAACCCTTGCCAGCCTGCTTTCTCATACTTCCCATTAAATTTCTTTAGATGCTGTGATTTGTATGCTCCCATCGGACTTACAATTACGGTATAAACCAGTGGCGTTTTCTCCTCTCTAATTAAATCAACATTTGACCAAGCACCAGCTCCATTAAAACCTTGCTCTTTTAGAAAAGTAGTTTCCTTTGAAATCCAATTGGACTTATTTCCGTACTTTGATTCTAAAGCTTTATTTTGACCCTCGGATGAACCTGGGTTTAAAACAGCGACTCCTTTATGTATAAATGGATTTCCATTGGGGTCAATTATCCACCAACGATTGTCTATTTTTTCTGTTCTAAAAAAACCTGTCGCCTTAACATTAAATACGTTCCAGCCACCGTATTGATTTGTTTGAGGATCCTTAGTATAATTAAAATCCGGTAGCTTATCTATAGTTTTTGCGGTGTATTCTTTCCAAACAGTATCGTCGGCATTTTGCCTAGCCATCACTTTATAAAAACCTTGATCGTCTTGAGACAAAGAAGATTTTGTACTCCAATTGTTTTGAGCGAACGATACCGTATTACCAAAAACGATTAGCAATAAAAAAGTGATTTTACCTGAGATTTTTAATTTACTTTCCACGACAATTAGTTTTATAATTTTGATTTTATTGATAATTCAAAGATTGATAATTCTCTGAATTTTCAAGGTCACAAACATGCTTATATAAGGGTTGATTTGTATTTATAAAAAGTTTTTATTTAGAAATAAAAAACAAAAACCGACTATTGTAAGCACAAAAAAAGCTGCCTAAATAGTTAGACAGCCTCTTTCAAAAAAAAAAAAATTATTTCAATTCAAACTCACTTTCCAGTACGTCATTAGAATTGGTCCCAACAAATACTTTAAACATTCCTGATTCAACTAAATAATTGCCATTGTTGTCAAAAAATCCCAACTCGGCATTGGTCAATGTAAAATTGATTATTTTGGTTTCTCCTATTTTTAGATTGACCAATTCAAATCCTTTTAGCTCCTTAACTGGTCTCACCAAACTACCATTCAAATCCCTAATATACAATTGTACAACCTCTTTTCCTTCATATTTGCCAGTATTAGTAACTGTTACAGATACTTTTACAGGTTCGTCTTTTTCAAAAACAGCTTTGTTAATTTTTAGATTAGAATACCCAAAGGAAGTATAGCTTAACCCATGACCAAAAACATACAAAGGGGTGTTTTCTACATCTGAATAATGAGACCAAAATACATTAGTATCAGAATTCACAGGGCGACCTGTACCAAAATGGTTGTAGTAAATTGGAATTTGACCCACATTTCTAGGGAACGAAATGGGTAATTTTCCACTTGGATTGTAGTCTCCATAAAGTACCTCTGCAATCGCATTACCAGATTGCGTTCCCAATTGCCAAGCTTCTACAATTGTTGGAATATTTTCGCTTGCCCAAGGGATCGTTAATGGTCTTCCGTTATTAAGAACCAATACAATGTTTTTATTCACTTTAAATATTTCTTCTAACAATTCCTGTTGATTCCCAGGCAAATCGATATTGGTTCTACTTCTTCCTTCTCCACTTTGAAAACCATGTTCACCTAAAACCATTACCACAACATCTGCATTTTGAGCTGCATTTTTGGCTGCTTCAAATCCGCTTTTATCCGTGGTATTAAATTCTAATTCCTGTACAAAAGTAGTTTTACCAACTGTTACATCAGTCCCTTTGTCGTAAGTCAGTTGATTTCCTTTGTATTTTTGCATTCCTTCCAAAACAGAAACAGCGGTATTATCATTTGAAGCAATTCGCCAACTTCCCAACGGACTCGTTTTATCATTTGCCAAAGCACCAATAAGTGCAATTTTTTGCCCTGATTTTTTTAAAGGAAGAAGCTGATTCTCATTTTTCAGCAATACAATTGATTTTTTGGCCATATCCAAAACTCCCTCATTATTAAATTGACTTCCAATGGTGGTTTTCTCCCTTGCTTCATCACAATACTTATACGGATCATCAAACAAACCTAGCTCATATTTGACACGGAGAATTCTTCGAACAGCATCATCCACCAACTCGATTTTTACTTTTTTGTCATTGACCAACTTTACCAATTCTGCGACATACAAATACGATTCCATATCCATATCAGAACCCGCCATCACTGATTTTTGAACAGCTTCGCTTCCGTCTTTTGCAAAACCATGCGTCACTGTCTCTTTTATTGAAGCCCAATCTGAAACTACAAATCCATCAAAATCCCATTTTCCTTTTAGAATATCCCTTTGTAAAAAAGAATTACTAGTGGCTGGAATTCCGTTTAGCAAATTAAATGCATTCATCATTGTTCGTACGCCTGCGTCTTTGGCTGCTTTAAAAGGAGGTAAAACAACATTGTAAAGTGTAGCATTACTAATATCAACCGTATTGTATTCTCGTCCAGATTCTACAAAACCGTAGGCTGCAAAATGTTTGGCACAAGCTGCAATAGTATTATTTTCTGCCAAATTATCACCTTGAAATCCTTTGACACGTGCCGTGGCGATTTTGCTTCCTAAATAAGGGTCTTCTCCCGCCGCTTCCATAATACGTCCCCAACGAGGATCACGAGAAATATCTACATTTGGACCAAACGCCCAGTTAATACCAGCTGCCGAAGCTTCAGCTGCCGCAATAGCAGTCGATTTTCGTATGGCCTCTAAATCCCAACTAGCGGCTTCGGCTAATGGAATTGGACTCAACGTTTTGTACCCATGAATGACATCAAACCCGATGATTAATGGTATCCCTAAACGTGTTTCTTCCACCGCAATCTTTTGAACCGCACGAACTTCTTTTGCTCCTCGAACGCTCAATAAGGAACCAACCCAACCTTGGCGTAGATGGTCTAATTTTAATTTTGAGACACCTCCTTTTGGCGCCGGACCAGTCACGTCCCAGGACCAGTTGTACTGATTCATTTGTCCAACTTTTTCTTCGACTGTCATTTCATTCATCAACAAAGTAATGCGCTCCTCAATAGTTTTTTTACTATCCAAATGTGGTTTTCGCTGAGCGTATGCATTGGCAACTACAAACAGTGAAAACAGTCCAATAATAGTGTTTCTACTTTTCATTATAATAATATTTGAAGTGTTTATGATTATTTTAATTATTAAAAAACCGTGAAGAAATAGTCCCCCACGGTTTTGAAAAAAAAACTAACTAATTTTTTTATTTATTTTTTCGTGAAATAAATATCATCAATATAATAATCAAATGAATCGGGTGCAGTTGTATAATCACTGTCATCCGTTCTTACTGTAAATTGCTTTATGCTAGATAGTGCAGTTGGTGTAGCTGATAAACCAGCACCTGATCCATTTAACAATATATCAGAAAAAGGAATCACTAATTCATGCCAAGCACCATCCCAAAGCATTCCGTAAGCTGGTACCGCTGGTTTTAAAGTTACCCAAAAATTCCCAGCATTTGTATTCAAACGAATCCTTACATTTTTGGGAGTCGTAGATTTAACAGCAATATTTAAGAAACCGTAGGCAGATGCATTATAAGGTGAGGTTGTCAAATCCATGTGTGACAATGCAAAACCAGTTTGCGGACTTCCGTTTCCTGTAGGATCATAATGATAAAATAAACTTTTGCTTCCATGATTGGTATTGGTACTCACAGTTGTAATTGAAAAATTTCCGTTATTAGGTGGTGGAGCAATTCCTGCATTAGTACTTACAATATCTCTTTCGGTATAAATACCGACACCATCAATAGGTGCTGGAGGCAAACTTACAATAACATTTACCTTATCAAGGTTGGTATCACTACCTGTAAAAAACAATCGTAATGTATTGAGACCTTTGCTCAATGCAATTCCTGTTATGTTTTTACTAACGAAGACATTGTTCCCACCTGTAAATGAAAAATTTCCACTTTGACCAAGATCAGTAACTTGCCCTGTACTTATATTTACAGATTGCAGTTTAATTGATTTTCCTCCGGCAGCATTTCCTGAAGCTACTTTAAATTCAAAATCATAAAAACCATCATTGGCAACATTCACTGCATAATTTACCCATTCTCCCGCATTAGTATAGCTAATCTTTGTTGGCGTACCTACTTCGACATCAACACCGTCATCCGTTCTATATCTAGTACTTCCGTTGGCGACGGCTAGATTTGCAACTTCATTATCATGATACCCTACTCCTTCTCCTCCTTTATCATAATTTTCGGCTTCAAATGTACCCGGAATTGCAACTGCAGTACCGCTATAAGGCAACGCTGCGTCAATACCTTTTACTACAATAGTAAATTTTACCGTCTCAACAGTATTATCAATGTACTTGACAACTAAGGTAGCATCAAATGTACCTGGTGTACTATACGAAACTTTAACATTAGGATTGATAGATGTAGCTGGAGACCCTCCTTTAAATGTCCAATTTGTGGTTAATACTTTAAAAGAAGTACTTGTGAAATCTACAGATTGTCCAAAATCAATACTAGTTTTTGAGGCAGTAGCCTCCGTTTTCCCTTTATCATACAGCACAACTTCTCTTTCCACTTCTCTTTCACAGGAGAGTAAAAAGAAGGTGAAAAATAAAATTAAATAGGTACTTTTAGATATTTTAATGTTTTTAAAATTCATAATTAAACGTTTTAGTTATTTATTGGTCATTTGATTTTAACAAAATTAGTCATAATGTAAAGTCTTTAAGTATCTGATAATTTCTGTTTAGGGGCAAAATTGTACACATTCAATAAATCCTATTTAAACAAGTTAAAACTATTACACTTAATTTTTCATCCTATAAAATCAAATAATCAAAATCATAGAGTTTAAAATATAGTATTGTTTTGCTATTCCATTTTATACAACCAAACACATATAGAACCCTAATTACAAACAATTTTCATCTATTATATCATAATATATGGATAAGTTTGTGACTATTAACTAACCTACACAATCGAATTATGAGATAAATCACAATAGACAATTCCGTTCTTAAAACACACCAATGATTAAAAAGTCCATATTTCTAAAATACAAATACATATTACTTTATTTGCATTTTGATAAACATTAAAAAACAACTCGATTAAACTAAAATTTCAAAATGGTAAAATTTGCTTATTAAAAACAACATTCTGCTACATAATTGTTTAATCATCATAAGGAATAAAATTACCGGATAGAAATCTTTAAATTCACCATTAAAATTTAAAAAATAATTATCGTAACTTTTACTTCAAAATCTCAATCCAATATGATTCTTTCCATAAAAAAAGCGCTTATTTTTTTATTGACTTTACTATGCTTTTGTAAACTATCAGCGCAAGAGTCTGGACTGCATTTTGACCAAGTTAACTATGATGAGGATTTTTCTCCAAGTATGATTTCGAGCATGCTTCAAAGCGAAAAAGGTTTTATTTGGATTGGCACAAAAAACGGATTGTTTCGATATGACGGCTACAGTTTTAATAGATACATTAGAAACAAACAAATTAAAGGAAGCCTAAGCAACAATCATATCAATATGATTTTTGAAGATTCGAATGAAAATCTTTGGATCGGTACAAACCATGGATTAAATTTCTTTAATAAAAATTCAAATAATTTCATAACTATTGACATTTCAAGTGCTAAAGGAGGGGAAAACTACATCAGCTCGTTTGCAGAAGACCAAAATAAAACGATTTGGGTTGGAACTTTTGGTGGCGTAAAAAGACTTAATCTGAAAACTAATAAGTTAAATAATATAAATGACAATCCTAATTTTGAATTAAACAGCAGTAGGGTACTTTCACTTTTTTACGATAAGGAATGGGGCCTTTTAGCAGGCACATCACAAGGTCTAAAACACTTTGATCCCACCACTTTAAAAAGTAAAAAACTACCTAACGTATTTTATAATAATCCTGATTTTTTGAAAGCAAAAATCTGGAAAATTGTTAAAACCAAAACAGGAGACTTATGGTTTGCTTCTGAAACCATGGGAGCTTTTTTGTATTCTAAATCAAAGAATGCAATTATTCAGTATAAAAACGATTCCAAAAATGCAAACTCAATTGCCTCCAATTGGATAAACGATATAGTTCAGCTCAACAACGGTACTATGTGGTTTGCTACAAAAGATGGACTGAGTGTCTATAATAGTATTAAAAATAATTTTACGAATTACAAACACAATCCATTGAACAATTTCAGCCTGAGTGACAATGATTTGAATTGTTTTTTAAAAGATAATAACGGTTGCATTTGGACTGGAACAACTGCTGGAGGAATCAATTTCTATAACAAATCAAACACCAATTTCTCTAAAATAGGAGAAACATTAAAGCCGCAATTTGGATTAAACAATGCGTTAGTACATGCTATTGTAAAAGAAAATAATGATGCATTATGGGTTGGAACCTATGGTGGTGGACTAAATTATCTAGATTTAAAAAACAATATTTCTACATCGTACAAAATTGACAATGACGACAAAAAGACAAAAAATTTAGTTACTGCTATAATTAACAAAGACAGCAACACCTTAGTATTCGGAACATTTAATGGGCTGTTTCAGTTCAACAAAACCTCTAAAACGTTTAAAAAAATTCCACTTAGCGCCAACGGACTTATTGAAGATGAACGCCCTATAACATCATTAATAATGGATAATGGAACTATTTGGGTGGGAACAAATGGAAACGGCTTAAAAAAAATAGCTCCAAATGGTGAAGTAGAAAATTACAGAAAAAATCGTTCCCCAAATTCTCTTTCAGATAATTTCATCATGGATTTGGAAAACAGAAAAGAGGGAATCTGGATAACAACTACAAATGGCTTAAATTATTTTGATAAAAAACTTGAAAAAGTATCCAAACTTTTTAGATCTAAAACTAAAAAACCGATTGACAATAATAGCTTAACTACACTATTTACAGACTCTAAGAATAGATTATGGATTGGAGCAGACTACGATGGATTGTATTATTTAAACGAATCAAATGACACTTTCTTAACCCTAAATAAAGCCAAAGGATTAACCGACGCAACCATTAAAAGTGTAACCGAGGATGCAGAAGGGAACCTATGGGTGAGTTCCGAAGATTTTCTTTTTAAAATAAAAATAAAAAATGATTCGATTAACTTAAAAGATTCTGATTTTGAAATCACCAGATTCTCTGTAAGTGACGGTGTATCAGTTAAGCAGTTTTCCTATAATTCCGGTATTCAAATTAATGAAAACAAATTAGCTTTTGGTTCTTCCAAAGGACTATTGTTGTTTAATACTCAGTCTTTAATTAAAGCTTCTAATAATAGTGCAATTGTTTTTACAAAACTTATTGTCAATAATGAAATTATTGAATCAGGCCAGGAAAGCACTATTTTAAACAAACCTATTTCTGAAACTTCTCAAATTACCATCAATTATGACCAAGGATATATTGGACTAGAATTCAGTAGTTTAAATTTTGTAAACCCTAAAAAAAGCAACTATGCTTATAAATTAGATTATGAATCAACTAAGGACCAATGGCACCTTACAGGCACGCAAAACAGAATTAACTTATCAAACTTAAATCATGGAACTTACAATTTATCTGTAAAATCGACCAACGATGATGGTAGCTGGAATCCGAAAGTAAAAACCTTAAAAATTATTATTCTCCCTCCCTGGTGGAAAACCTGGTGGGCCTATAGTTTATACGTCATATTATTTCTATTATTTAATTATACTGTATATCGTTTTATTCAAAACCGAATTAAACTAAAAAGAGAATTATTTTTAGAACATGTAGAAAACGAAAGAAAGCAAGAAATTCTCAATATGCAATTGAATTTCTTTACCAATATCTCTCATGAAATAAGAACCCCTTTAACCCTCATAAAAGGCCCTGTCGAAGAACTATTAACCGCAACAAACAATGATTTAACAACCAAAACCAAACTAAAAATGATACAGCAAAACTCAGATCGTTTATTAAAACTAGTAAATGAATTATTGGATTTTAGAAAGGCTGAAGAAGGTCACATGAAAATCTACTGTGAAAAGCAAGACATCATTTCGTTTTGCTTTGAAATTTTTGAATCCTTCAAAGTTCTTGCTGTTGAAAAAAATATCGAATATAAATTTGTGCTTAATTCTCATAAAATCCCAGTTTACTTTGACCAAAATCAAATGGAAAAAGTATTGTTTAATTTGCTTTCAAACGCCTTTAAATTCACCAAGAAAAATGGAAAAATTGTATTGGCTGTAGAAGAAGGCACAGCTGCAGAAAAAAAAGTATTTATCAAAATTAAGGATAACGGAATTGGTATTCCTGAGGAGAGTAAGGATAATATTTTTAACAATTTTTTCCAAGTCGATGATCGAGGTACTCACAATATGGGAAGTGGTGTAGGTTTGGCCTTGTCCAAAAGTATTGTTGAACTTCACAAAGGAGAAATCACCATTCTTAATGAAACAGAATCATGGACAAATACAGTTTTCCAAATTGAATTACTCCTAGGTCATAAACATTTAACACAGGATCAAATTCTAAAAAGTGACGGCACCAACAATGAACCGATTATCACTACCAAAAAAACAATTGAAACCGATAATACATCAATAGGAGAAGATTCAAATGAAGAATTCGATACTAACAAAAAAACACTCCTTGTTGTAGAAGACAATGATGAAGTACGCACGTTTCTTATTAATGTTTTAAACGAAGAATATAATATTATTGATTTTCCAAATGGTAAAGAAGCTGTAAGTTTCATGGAAAAAGAAATTCCAGATTTAATTATTAGTGATATAATGATGCCCGAAATGGACGGCCTTGAATTATGTGCTTATATTAAAACAAATGAAAGTACGAATCATATCCCTGTTATCTTACTAACTGCAAAAGCTTCGATTGACAACAAGATTGAAGGACTATCGACTGGTGCAGATGCTTACATATCCAAACCCTTTAGTACTCAAATTTTAAAACTTAGTATTCAGAACCTTTTATCCTCTAAAGAAATTCTAAAGCTTAAATACAGCGGTAACTTTATTGTAGACTCGGACTTAGATAAGTTAACTACTCCAGAAGAAATTTTTATTAAAAAGTTAATGAGAATTATTGAAGAGAATATTGAAAATCCTGAATTAGATGTTAATATGTTGGTCAATGAAATTGGAATGAGTAGAACTATTTTATACAAAAAAGTGAATACCCTAACCAATCATTCTGTCGCTAGTTTAATCAAGCATTTGAGACTTAAAAAAGCCTCAGATATTATTTTAAACACTTCTTATCCAATCTCTGAAGTTGCCTTCTTAGTAGGATTTAGTGATAGAAAACACTTTAGCAGAGAGTTTAAAAAAGTATACAAAGCATCTCCTTCTGTTTATAAAAACACAAACAGTCCAACTGAATAATTCCCTTAAATAGGCTAGGAATGTTTTTGAAATTTTAATTCTCAAAAGCATTCTTAGCTATATTCCTCTCAAAAATCCCTGATTTTAAAGGCATTAATCTTACAGATACATTCACACCCCTATAAACGAATGTATACCTCCCTTCGCTTGTTGTATTAAAATTGATATTTGTATTAACTAAACAAATTATTTTAACTAACCTTTTTATAAATATGAAAATAAATATTCAAAGAAATGCTTTTAAGCAATTTAATCTTAAAAGGAGATTAGGCTTTATTGTATTATTAAGCATGATCTCTTTAACAGTTAATGCTCAAACAAAAACAGTAAAAGGAACGGTCATCGATGATATAGGGTTACCACTTCCTGGGGCTACTATTCTTATTGAAGGAACTACCTTTGCAACCTCAACAGATATTGACGGAAAATATTCCATTAGTACTACACCAAATCAGAAACTTACCTTTTCGTATGTAGGTACCAAAACAGTAACCATTTTGGTGGGTAACCAAACCACTATTAATGCAACATTAATTTCAGACAACAAACTAGAAGAAGTGGTTGTTGTAGGTTATGGTGTAAAAAAGAAAAGCGACATTATTAGTTCTGTAGTACGTGTAAAAGCAGAAGATTTAACTAAAGTAGCAACCTCCGATGTTGGAGAAATGCTAAGAGGAAAAGCTGCTGGAGTTCAAGTTTCATTGGCAAGTGGCGCACCTGGAAGTTCATCATCTATTCAAATAAGAGGTCAACGTTCTATAAGTGGAGGAAACGATCCAATTGTAATTGCAGATGGTGTACGAATTGGAAGTATCAATGACATCAATGCCAATGACATTGAATCATTGGAAGTACTTAAAGATGCTGCTGCTCAATCTATATATGGAGCTCGAGCTGCTAATGGTGTCATATTGATTACAACCAAAAGAGGTAAAGATGGTAAAGCAAAAATTTCTTATAACGGGTTCTCTGGAATTCAGACTATCAACAGAAATTTTGACATCTATAGCGGTGAAGAATTTGCACAGCTAAAAAGAGAAGCTTTCAGAACCAACAACGGAGGAGTTTACAGACCAGACGATCAGATATTTTCTGCATTAGAACTAGAAAGTGTTCAATCTGGAAATTATGTAAATTGGGAAGACTTGGTGCTACAAACAGGACAAACTCAAAATCATGCTCTTAATATCTCTTCTGGGACTGAAACTTTCAATATTTTCAGCAGTGTAAACTATATTAATACAAAAGGAGTCATCCCAAATTCAGACTTTAATAAAGTAGGATTGAGATTGAATGCCGATCAAAAAATAAATGATTGGATGAAAGTAGGAATCAATACCTCTTTTCAATTTTCTGAATCAAATAGTCCTAATACGAGCGGTGTTATCCTTAGTTCTATTACAACGGCTCCCCTTGGAAAAGCCTTTAATGATGATGGTTCGTTGCGCTTTTTACCTGGTGGATTTGCAGAGAATAAAAATCCATTAATAGATCTAGAACAAACGACTAATTTTATCGAAAACAGAAATGATATCTTAAATGTGTTTTTAGATGTTACTCCCTTTAAAGGCTTCAAATACAGATTGAATACTAGTAGAAGATCTTGGAATTACAAACGAGCATCATACAATACTACAAAATCGATTACTGGAATTGCGAATGCTGGACAAGGTAGTGGTGCTATACAATTTCAAGATGAAGTAGAGTGGCAAATTGAAAACATCTTTACCTATAATTTCAACCTTAAAGAAGTAAATCATTTTGGTTTTACTGCTGTTCAAAGTGTTTCTGAAACAACGAACAATAATTTTCAAAATTCATCTACCAGAATCCCTAATGACATACTAGGCATAAACGGACTTGAATCGGCATTATTAAACACACCAACGCTTTCAGCATACAAAAGAGGGATTGTATCTGGTGTTGGAAGAGTAGAATATGATTATGATAATAAATATTATTTTACCGTTGCCGGTAGAGTTGATGGCTCAACAGTATTTGGAAAAAATAATAAATGGGCATTTTTCCCTTCTGCAAATATTGGTTGGAATGTACACAAAGAAAATTTCATGAGTAATATTGATGAAATTAATAATTTAAAATTACGTTTTAGTTACGGAAGTGTTGGTAATGAAGCCATTTCTCCTGGACTAAGTCAGAGTAATGCCAATCAAAATAATTATGTAATTAATGGCACACAAGTATCAGGTTACATACCAGGAGCATTTTTACCCAATCCAGATTTGAGATGGGAAACTTCAACAACATTTAACTCGGCAGTAGATTTTGGCTTTTTTAATGACCGAATCACCACTACTTTGGAATATTACGTTACTCGAACAAAAGATTTATTAGTTCAAGAGCAGTTAGACCTGTCTTCTGGATACAGCAATAGATGGAGTAATATTGGTGAAATCGAAAATAGAGGATTTGAAGCAACAGTAAATGCTAACATTATCAGAAAAAAAGATTTCAAATTGAATCTAGGTTTGTCTTTTACTAAAAACAATAACAAAATAATTAGTTTATACGGTAAAGATGCAAATGGAGACGGTATAGAAGATAATGATATATTGAATAGAAGATTTATTGGTCAGTCTATTGGTGTTTTTTACCAATACCAACCTACTGGAATTTTCCAAGAAGGTGAAAATATCATAAATTCAGCACAACCATTGGCTGTTCCTGGAGACATTAAATTGCTAGATGTAAATGGTGACAATGTAATTAACGATAGTGACCGTGTAATTACTTCAAGAGCTCCAGATTGGTACGGAACCGTTTCTTTGGGTATGGAATACAAAGGATTTGATATGTCTGCCGATTTTTATACGGTACAAGGTGTTACAAGAGACAATCCTTTTCTATATGGTTATACAGAAGGAGGATCATTAAGAGGAATCAAAAACGGAATTAAACAAAACTATTGGACACCAGAAAATCCTGGAGGAAACTTCCCTAGACCTAAAGAAGGAAATGACCCTAGCAATATTTTTAATTTAGGCTTGCAAGACGCTTCCTATGTTAGATTACAAAATATAACTTTTGGTTATTCTTTGCCTAAAACAATAACTTCAAAATTAGGATTATCAAATTTAAGAATATATGTAACGGGTAGCAACTTAATAACTATAACGGATTTTCAATCGTATAGTCCAGAGAAAAACCCTGGTGATTATCCAGAACCAGTGACACTTGTTACCGGACTTAAATTAGGATTTTAATATAAAAATTATTTAAAAAAGTAAAATATTAAATAAACAGATTATGAAAAAAATAAAATATTTTATCATATCAACACTTTTAGTTTCTCTTACATTCTTATCATGTGAGTCATTCCTAGATGAAGAAGTTATAGATAAAGTTTCCGTTGATTACATATACAATTCACCTGAAGGATTAGAAGTTGGGGTGAATGCACTTTACAACAGAATGCGTCAGTACAACGCGCCATCTGGAGACAATACGAACCTACAGGCTAATGTATTTTTTCTTGCCGCTACTGATTTAGGGCTTCACAGAACATGGTTTACTCCTTATGGAGCAAACGAACATACGCCTTCTCGATTCCCAAGCGATAAATGGGTAAATGC
This sequence comes from Flavobacterium ovatum, assembly GCF_040703125.1. NCBI lineage: Bacteria > Pseudomonadati > Bacteroidota > Flavobacteriia > Flavobacteriales > Flavobacteriaceae > Flavobacterium > Flavobacterium ovatum. Next base: position 1,538,551 of record NZ_CP160035.1, on the reverse strand, counting down.
TTATCGTATAATAGACAGAGCGTCTGCAATTATTACAAACTCTAGAGCTGTTGCAATGGATCAAACTGCAAAAAACAAACTTGTTGCACAAGCCAGAGTTATTAGAGGAGAATTATACTTAGATTTAATAAGCATGTATGGAACCATTTTATTAGATACAGTTCCTACTACGCCTACTAATTTCAATGATCCAATTGAGTATAAAGCAGCCACAAAAGAAGCCGTTTTTGGAGTAATTAATGCTGATCTTGACTTTGCTGTAGCTAATTTAGACTGGAAAGTTTCAACAGGCCGTTATGGACAAGGAGTAGCAAGACATATAAGAGGGAAAGCTGCTATGTGGACAGGAGATTGGCAAGAAGCTGCTGATCAATTTGATGCAATAATAACAAACACAACTCACGATTTAGTAGATTTAAACCAAGTTTTTGGAGAAAATGTAAACCATAGTGAAGCTTTGTTTGTGTACCAAAAAAATCAATCACTAGGAGATGGAGATGGTTTAGCTGGTGGAGGTGGTTTTTGGTTAGGAAGTGTCTTTACGCAAAGGCTTTATGAAAAACAATCAGGAGCAGATGCAACTGCTGGAAACGAAGTTATTTTGGATGTTAATTATGGTGGCCAATCTTTAGGCTGGTTCTTCCCTAATAATTACTTAAAGTCTCTTTATGACAAAACAAACGACAAAAGATTTACAACATATTACTGGCCTGACAACCATACCTCTTATCTTGTTAACAATCCTAAACACCCTAGGTTTGGGCAACCTATTACAGCTCCTGAAGACAATTACCGAAGATTCCATTGGAGTTTAAAAAAATATGCTGATTTTCAGACTAAGCTTGTAGGGACAGAAAACAGCTATAAAAGCTACATCTATTACAGATATGCCGAAACACTTTTGTTGGCATCTGAAGCACATCATAATTTGGGACAAGATGTTACAGCTTTAGGATACATAAACAAAGTAAGACGTAGAGGTTATGGATTAAATCCAAACACACCATCAGCTTTCGATTTTACAACTTGGACTTTAAACACTTATTTAGATGAATCAGCTAGAGAATTAGCATTCGAAAATAACCGTTGGTTTTTATTAAAACGACTAGGACTTCTTGGTGAAAGAATTGTGCTTCATTATAGAAATGGTGATAACACTGGTGCAGAAGCCAATGATGCTAATAGCAGTATAACTCCTTGGAGGTCTCATTATATCAATTGTCCAGTACCACAAAGTCAAATTGATATTATAGGTGCAAATGCATCTCAATTTAATATTGGATATTAAGAAAAACATAGTAGTACAAATTATCTATTATGAATATTTTTCTATCTGTAAAACAACATTATTCTATGTCAAAAATGAATTATAAAGAAATGGTTTTAGTCTGTTTGACTTTTATGGTAATTCAATTAAATACCTATAGTCAAAAAACGATTCAAAACGTATTCAATAGAGAAAAATTAAGTTTAAACGGTCAGTGGAAATACATCATTGACCCTTATCAAATGGGCTATCTAGATTACAGACAGAAACCATTTGATGAAAGTAAAGATGGTACAGGTGGATTTTATGAAAATTTGAATCCAACTGATAAGAAAACAAAAGTTGAATACAACTTTGAGTTTGAGCCATCATTACAAGTGCCTGGTGATTGGAACTCTCAAGACCAGCGTCTTTTATTTTATGAAGGAACACTATGGTATAAGAAAGACTTTGTAGTTACACCAAAAAAAGACAAAAACTACTTTATCTATTTTGCTGCTGTTAATTACGAATCACACGTTTATTTAAATGGAAAAAAAATCGGAACTCACAAGGGTGGTTTTACTCCGTTTCAATTTGATGTCACAGGAAAACTAAAAGACGGTGACAATTTTATCGTAGTAATGGTAGATAATACTCGTAAAAAGGATGCTGTCCCAACCATTAATACTGATTGGTGGAATTATGGTGGAATAACTAGAGATGTATTATTAATCTCCACACCTAGCATTTATATCGAAGATTACAAAGTGCAACTTGCAAAGGATAATAAAGATCAAATAGAAGGTTTTATTCAATTAAAAAATGCTGCGAAAAATGAGACTGTGGTTGTAGAAATTCCTGAGCTAAAAATCAAATCTACTTATACTGTAGATGAGAACGGGTATGCTAAATTTAATTTCCCTGTAAAAAAAGTGCAGTACTGGTCTCCAGAAACTCCAAAACTTTATAATGTTATTGTTTCTTCGAAATTAGATAAGGTAACCGATAAAATTGGTTTTAGAACTATAAAAACAATTGACAAAGATATTTTCCTGAATGGTAAGTCGATCTTTCTAAAAGGAATATCTGTCCATGACGAAAACCCGCTTGTAGGTGGAAGATTCCGTTCTGAAGGGGATATGCGAATGATGCTTAATTGGGCAAAAGAATTGGGCTGTAATTACATAAGATTAGCTCATTACACGCACAATGAAACAATGCTAAGGTTGGCAGATGAAGTTGGTTTATTAGTATGGGCAGAAGTACCCGTTTATTGGACCATCTCTTGGACAAATCAAGAAACCTATGACAATGCTGAAAATCAATTGGCAGTAGCGATTGAAAGAGATAAAAACAGAGCCAGTATCATTATTTGGTCAGTTGGGAATGAAACTCCCATCAATAAAGACAGAAACATTTTCATGGGTAAACTGGTAGACAAAGTGAGAAGTATTGACAATACACGCTTGGTAGCGGCAGCTCTTGAATTGGAACGCCATGGCTATACCGTAACTGTTGATGACGTTTTGGGTAACAAATTAGATTTGGCTAGCTTTAATGAATATGGCGGATGGTATTGGTCTGAGCCTAAAGAATTACCTAAATATACATTTGATATCAAATTCAATAAACCAGTTGTTATTTCTGAATTTGGTGCAGGTGCTCTGGCTGGCTTTCACGGAGATGAAGATACCATGTGGAGCGAAGAATTACAGGAGTTGTTCTATATCAAACAACTGGAAATGTTAGAAAAAATTGATGGACTAAGAGGAATGACTCCTTGGATTCTTGTTGACTTCAAGTCCCCACGACGTCAAAACCCAATATATCAAAATTTTTGGAATAGAAAAGGGCTTATTTCTGAAACAGGAATAAAGAAAAAAGCTTTTTATGTTTTACAAAAATATTACGAAACAAAAAAAATGAATTAAACAAAGTAGCACTATTGTTAATTTAAAAAAAATGAAAAAATGAAAAATATCTATAAATTTTTTGGTGTACTTGCTATAGCTTGCTCTTTGTCATGTACACACCAAGACAAAGCTGTATTTGTAAATGGAGAATCCAAAGGCAATACGGAAACAACGGATGCCTTAACAGCTCAAAAAGTAATACTTGAACTAGGACCAGGTTTCAATCTAGGAAATACTTTTGAAACTAATATACACACGGCTACTTTCGCAAGTGTCAAGCCTATAATTGATTTGTACAAAACTGCAGGCATGAAACATGTTCGAATTCCAACTACTTGGATGGACCGATTTACAGACAAACTGGCTGACGCTAACGGAAATATCAACTTGCAAAATGCACGTTTTATCGAACTCGTAAAAGTAATCGATTATGCACTAAGCCAAAATATGTATGTGATTCTAAATACACATCACGAAAGTTGGCTAAAAGACAATTATGATGGTTCGGAAGCTTTTGACACTAAATTCAAAACACTTTGGACAGGGATTGCAACCCATTTTAAAGACCATTCAAAAAAATTAATTTTTGAAGTTCTTAATGAACCAGAAGGAAATTTGGGAGAATTAGATGGCTCTGGACCTTTTCCTGACCCTACAAATGCAACGGCATTAGCTTATACTCGAAAAGTAAACAAAATAGGTTATGATGCCATAAGAGCAACTGGCGGAAATAACACCACTAGAATTATAATGGTTGGACTAAACGGTCAAGGGAATGCGTTGAATATTGCCAACGTTTATCCTGACAAAGCTAGTTTACCAGGAGCAGGTACTGATAATTATATATCCATTCAAGTACACACTTATAATCCATGGGCGTTTTGTGGAGAGACAGGTAGTAATGCTGCCTTTCCTGGGACTTCGTTTATTGAAACTGGAATCCAAAATGTCAAAATACAATCAGTTAAACTAAATGTTCCTATTCATTATGGAGAATTTGGAGTAGGTAGAAGCAGCAATGCAGGAGAAAGAAATACAGATATTGTAAGAGGTTTTTACCGTACAATTGCAAAGACCACCATAGCACAATCTATGTCTTATAGTGTTTGGGATGATCGTGGATGGTTTGCCTTAATAAATACTGCAGGTACAAGTTTCACAAACAACATTGTACCCAACATGTTGCAATAACCCTATTGCATTACTAAATAATTTTAAGCAAGAATTTCTATAAAAAGAAATTCTTGCTTTTTTTATGCCTTGTACAATTCTCCCCCTTTTAAAGAATAAACAGCCCCTGAAAACCAATTGTGTGAATGTAGTTTTACATAATTAATAACTAAAATAATTTAATCATGAAAAAAATTACCTTAATTACACTATTTTTAATTGCATTTATAGCAAATGCACAAACGTATGCTATATACACAGAAGATGCTTCTATAGGAGCAGGAGTTAACAGCCTTAGGTTTAACAATGGAGCTGGTTTTTCAGGCTCAGAATCAACAACTTCATCTTATGAAGGAACCAAAAATTACTTACTAACGTATACTGCCGCTGGAACCTATTTTCACGGCATATTTTTTCCTCGAAATAGTACTAATTCCGCTGATGTAACTGTAGATTTATCTGCTTACTCTTATTATAACATAGCAATAAAAACAAGTTCAGCGACTCAGTTTTTTATTCGAATGAGAGGAAATGGAGTTACTGCAAAAGTACTCATTAACCCAGCCTCAAATAGCTATGGATTTACGAATGATAATCAATGGCATTTCATGTCTATTCCTTTCGCTGATTTTATTCCCGAGAATATTGCATTTAGCAAGGCTTTAATATCAGAAATATTGGTTTTCAGAAGTAATGATGCTACTGGTGTTGTTGTATCACCAAATAATAACTTCGCATTTGACAATGCATATGCTTCAGCAAATATGGTTACTTTAGGAATTAACGAAAAAAATACTTTAACCGCTTCGATATTTCCTAACCCTGCTACCAATGTTTTAAATATAAATTCATTAGAGACTATCAAATCAATAAAAATCTATAATTTATTAGGCCAAACTGTTTTAGCAAAAAGTTCTAAAAATTCTATGGAAAACATTGATGTTTCTTCATTAAATAATGGAACATACATTATCAATATTGAATCCGAAGAAAAAAAATACACTACTAAATTCATTAAAAAATAATTAGTGTAATGATAGTTCAAAAACATCATAATTAATACCGCATTGGAGTACAATTATTAAACAGTAGTAAGCAATAGTTTACTACTGTTTTTTTTTAGACTATAAAAAAAGGGGGCATTTTCTTTTCAACTTCACACTTTTAGTAATGGTCTCTACTAAAGCACCTTTGTAAACGAATAAAGCTCAAAAACAGTTGTTTTTGAGCTTTATTTAGTATATTTAAAACTTTAAGGCTACTTAAGAAGCAATCTCCAATCGTTTCAATAAGTTTTTATTCAAAGTTTCCTTGGCATAATCGACATCAATTTCTAGAATTTTATCTTCTGAACTTGGCAATTCATACATCGCATCGGTTAAGATAGCTTCACAAAGAGAACGCAATCCACGTGCTCCCAATTTGTATTCTAATGCTTTGTCAACTATAAAATCTAAAGCTTCGTTGGTAATTGTAAATTCAACGTCATCCATCAAGAATAACTTTTGGTACTGCTTGATTAACGCATTTTTTGGTTTTGTTAAAATAGAACGTAACGTTTCTCTATCCAACGGATCCATATGTGTCAATACTGGTAAACGACCAATGATTTCTGGAATCAATCCAAAATCTTTAATATCTTTTGGAATGATGTATTGCAACAAATTGTCTTTATCGATATTGTCTTCATTTTTTGAAGTCGAATATCCAACTGCTTGACGATTTAAACGTTTCGAAATAATTCTTTCGATTCCGTCAAAAGCACCACCAGCGATAAACAAAATATCTTGTGTATTTACCTCAACAAATTTTTGGTCTGGGTGTTTACGTCCACCTTTTGGGGGTACGTTCACAACTGTTCCTTCCAATAATTTAAGTAAGGCTTGTTGCACCCCTTCACCAGAAACATCTCTAGTAATAGATGGATTATCACTCTTACGAGCAATTTTATCGATTTCGTCAATAAATACGATTCCGCGTTCTGCTTTGGCAACATCATAATCTGCAGCTTGCAATAAACGTGTCAAAATACTCTCAACATCTTCACCTACATAACCGGCTTCTGTCAATACAGTTGCATCAACGATTGCCAAAGGAACATCTAACATTTTTGCAATTGTTTTTGCAACCAATGTTTTTCCAGTTCCCGTTTGCCCAACCATGATGATGTTACTTTTTTCAATCTCTACCTCATCGTCTTGTTGCTGTTGCATCAAACGTTTATAGTGATTATAAACCGCAACCGACATTACTTTTTTGGTTTGATCCTGTCCAATTACATATTGATCTAGAAAAGCTCTAATTTCTTTCGGCTTTTGCAAAATCAAATCTCCCACTGCATTTGTCCCTTTACCTGATTTTATTTCTTCAAGTACAATTCCGTGTGCTTGCTCGATACATTTATCACAAATGTGTGCATCAATCCCAGCAATTAGTAAATTGGTTTCGGGCTTCTTTCGTCCACAAAATGAACATTCTAATTTTTCTTTTGCCATTTTTTAAGCTTAGAAGTTGGAAATTAGAAGTTAGAGGTCACCATACGTACCTCTAACTTCTAACCTCTAACTTTTATTTAACTTCTTCTCAACACTTCATCAATCATTCCGTATTCTTTTGCTTCATCAGCAATCATCCAGTAATCACGTTCACTATCGTTGTGTACTTTCTCGAAAGTTTGTCCAGAATGTTGTGAAATGATTTTATATAATTCATCTTTCAATTTCAACATTTCGCGTAAGTTGATTTCCATATCAGTAGCGACACCTTGTGCTCCTCCTGATGGTTGGTGAATCATTACTCTTGAATGTGGCAAAGCAGAACGTTTTCCTTCTGCACCAGCACATAATAATACCGCTCCCATAGAAGCAGCCATTCCTGTACAGATTGTTGCTACATCTGGTTTGATGTACTGCATGGTATCATAAATCCCTAAACCTGCATAAACACTTCCTCCTGGAGAGTTCAAATAAATTTGAATATCTTTTGAAGCATCTGCGCTTTCTAAGAATAATAATTGTGCTTGTACAATATTTGCAATTTGATCATCGATTCCTGTACCTAGAAATATAATTCTATCCATCATTAATCTCGAAAAAACATCCAATTGAGAAATATTCAATTGACGTTCTTCTATAATATAAGGAGTCATATTGGTAGGATTCATAGCAGCAATGATTTTATCATAATACATTGCATTTACGCCTTGGTGCTTTGTAGCAAATTTTTTAAATTCTTTACCGTAATTCATTTTTTAAAAAAGTTTAAAGTTTAAAGTTTAAAGCTTAAGGTTGTTCTAGTTTGAACATAAAACCTTAAACTAAAAAACAAAGAGCGTCAAAAAATATTTTTCTGACGCTCAAATATACTTAATTTTTATTATTTAGTTTTAGTAATAAAATTATAAAGTTATCAGGTGTTGGTGCTTATTACGATTTTCTCAAATCAATCGACATTCAACATCTAACTTCTTACCTCTAACTTTCTTACCTCTAACTTCAAATTATTCTCCGTAAGACGCAGCAATAAATTCATCGTAAGTAACTTCTTTGATAGTTGGTTTTGCTTTTTCTTTGAACACTTCCAACAATTTCTCAGCAACTACTTGCTCAGAAAGTCTTTTCACTTCGTCTTGGTTTGACAACACTCTAGCTACAATTCCTTGAACTTCTTCGTCAGATGGATTTGTTTGACCAAATTGCGCCATTTGTTGACGGATATTTTTGGTTGTAAAAGTTTTCAAATCTTCAAAAGAAACTTTGATGTCAGTTTGAGACATTGCTCTACCTTCGATCAATTGAAAACGCAATCCTTTTTCAGAACGAGTATATTCAACTTCAGCTTCTTCAGGAGATAATTTTTTCTCACCTACCGTTTGCAACCATTTTTTAAGGAAAGTTGCTGGCAATTCGAATTTTGTACTTTCAATTAAAAACTCAGTAACATCACCTAATAATTTTTGGTCTGCTTGTTGCGCAAATTGAGATTCAGCATCTTCTTTGATCTTAGCTTTCAACTCCTCCAGAGAAGCTACAGTGCCTTCACCAAACAATTTATCAAACAATTCTTGGTTCAATTCAGCTGGCTCAGATGTAGTGATTTCTTCAATAGTAAAATCAACATCAACTGCTAAATCATGTACATTATCGTGTGCTACTTTTAAGTAATCCATCAATTGATGTGCGTCTTCGAACAAGTCTTTTGTATTAACAGTAACTACGTCACCTACTTTTTTACCGATAAATTTATCAGCAGTCGCTTTGTCTTTGAAAGCAGACAATGCGATAGTTGTAGTATTTCCTATTCCTTCCGCTTCGTTGGTAAAAATACCTTTCAAATCAACACCTTCAGTAACTGCTTCTTGTGGAATTGCTGTGCCAAATTGTTTTTGGATACGCTCAACTTGACCGTCAATTAATTTATCGTCAGCAGTAACTACATATTTTACGATTTGGTTCTCAGCTTCTAAATCCAATTCGAAGTTTGGCACTAAACCAATTTCGAATTCAAAAGTCAATTCTTCAGCAGACCAATCTAATCCTTCATTAACAACAGGAAGTGGAGTTCCTAAAAGATTCAATCTTTCTGATTGAATGTAACGCTCAAGAGCTAAATCAACAACTTTTTTAATTTCTTCTTGTTTGATTTCTCTTCCGTATTGTTTTTCAACAACTCCTTTAGGCACAGCTCCTTTTCTAAATCCTTTTACTTGCGCCAAAGGCATTTTTTCGTTGATTCTTTTAGCTACTTGACCTTTGTAATCCATGTGTACCACATTCATTACAATCGTTTCGCTTACAGCGTCTATTGCTACTCTTTTAATATCCATCTTCTTCTTTAATTTACATAATAAAATTGGGTTGCAAATTTAAGAAATTTTTGCAACCCAAACAAGCATTTTTATTTATTGAATTTCAAGGAGTTTACCTCAAGGAATCTTCCTTCAATTCAATTTTGATCTAGAGGGATTCAGCTCCCATATTTCTACAACGAATTAAGCATCAAAACATCCTTTAATTTTTATAGATAACTATAAAAGCACTTCTCTTCAACCTTACACTCTTCACATAAAAAAAAAACTTATACCAAAATCGCAACTTAAAATAACCTTAAAGTTTAAAAAAAATTTGATTCGCACAATAATAATCTTACTTTTATAACATAAATACCACTACAATAAATTATGAAAGAGCCTAACATCCCGAAAAATGAAACAGAAAGGCTACATGAGCTTGATTCATACAAAATCATTGGTGAGCTTGAAAGTGCTGATTATGATTTTTTGACCCATATGGCTGCTGAAATTTGTGGCACTAAAATTTCTTTAATAAGTTTAATCACCGAAGACAAACAATGGTTTTTATCGCATCATGGTGTAAACGCTAGAGAAACACCAAAAGAATTTGCTTTTTGCGGGCATGCCATCAATACTCCAAACGAATTATTCCTAATTGAAGACGCTACCAAAGACGAGCGATTTTTTGACAACCCTTTAGTAACGGGTGAACCTAAAGTGATTTTTTATGCTGGAATGTCATTGGTAAACGAAAATGGATTTCCTTTAGGCACATTATGTATTATTGACGACAAACCTAAGAAACTTACTAAAAATCAAATTGACTCTCTAAAAATGCTTTCAAATCAAGTAATGAAATTACTTGATTTAAGACGTAAAACATTAGTACTCGATGAGCAAAACACTAAGTTAAAAAAAATCACTGAGCTCTTTAAAGAAAGTCAAAGAACGAATCATGTAGGAGCTTGGGAATTAGATTTAGAAACAGGACAAACCTTATGGACTGAAGAGGTGTATGCTATATATGAAGTCTCTGACGATTTTGATCCTAACAAAGACAAAGCAATCAACTATTACCACCCTGAGGATAGACACATTATTCTTAACGCAATTGAAGAAACGATAAAAACAGGAGAGCCTTATGACGTTATTTGCCGTTTTATTTCAGCAAAAAACAACTTAAAATGGGTACGTTCTTCTGGAAGAGTATGGGAAGAAAAAGATAAAGCAACCAAACTTATTGGTATTTTTCAAGACATCACTGAACGTAAAAACACCGAAGATCAACTTCGTATAAGTGAAGAAGCTTTTAGAGGAAACTTTGAACATGGTGCTATTGGAATGGCATTACTTGATGAGAAAGGGAGATGGCTAAAAGTAAACAAAAAACTTTGTCAAATTTTAGGCTATTCAGATAAAGAATTCATAGACCTTACGTTTCAAGACATTACCCACCCCGAAGACAAAGCTTCTGATTTATTTTTATTAAGAGAATTAATTCAGGGTAAACGCGACAACTATACTTTAGAGAAACGCTATTTTCATAAGAATGGACAAATCGTATATATAATATTAGCCGTTTCTATGGTGAAAAATGATGAAGGCAAACTCTTGTACTTTGTCTCACAGATTATCGACATTACAGCCCTTAAACAGACTGAACTGCAATTAGCGAATATACTATCAAATACACAAGCCATATTAGATGCTAATACACAAGTGGCAATTATAGGAACAAACTTAGAGGGAACGATCAATTTATTCAACAAAGGTGCCGAACAAATGTTAGGTTACAGTGCGGTGGAACTTATTAATAAACAAAATCCTAAAATCCTTTATATAGAAGAGGAAGTAAGAGCCTCCGCTCTAGAACTATCTAATGAATTAGGAGAAAAAATAGAAGGACTTGATGTATTTGTAGCAAAAGCTAAAAAAGGAATCCCTGAAACTAAAGAGTGGACCTACAAAAGAAAAGACGGCACTACTCTCCCTATATTATTATCCATTACAGCTATCAAACACGAAGGTAACATTACAGGGTTTCTTGGTGTAGCTGTTGATATTACTGAAACTAAAAAATCTGAAAAAGAGACACAGGACCTTCTAGAAATTGCAAAATCTCAAAATGATCGATTAAAAAACTTTGCCTATATTGTTTCACACAATTTACGTTCACATTCAGGAGGAATCTCCTCATTAATTGAATTAATCGAGTCGGAATTTCCAACTTTTAGCCAAACAGAAATTTTTGAATATTTAAGAAAATCATCTATAAACCTTACGGAAACCATCAAACACCTTACAGAAGTAGTTCAGATCAATTTATCTAACAAAGAAAAATCGATCTCCACTTATTTGCACCCTGTACTAGAGAGCAACATTAACAGTTTAATGACTCAAGCAAAAAAGGCTAACATTACAATTGTTAATGAAGTTGACACTACTACAATGGTAAAGGCAATACCTGCCTATTTGGATAGTATTGTTATGAATTTCATGACTAATGCTATAAAATACAGTTCAACCGAAAGAGATAGCTATTTGAAAATCATTTCTGAAAAGTCAAATGACTACATTATATTAAAATTCGTTGATAACGGACTTGGTATTAATTTAGAAAAACACGGCGAAAAGCTTTTTGGTATGTATAAAACATTTCACAACCATGCTGACTCAAGAGGTATTGGTTTATTTATCACGAAAAACCAAATTGATGCGATGAATGGTAAAATTGAAGTTGAAAGTGAAATAAACGTAGGTACTACTTTTAAAATATATTTAGAATATGAAAAAAATTGATCAAGTTTGCATTATTGAAGATGACCCAACTCATTTATTTATTACCAAAAAATATATAGAACTTTCAGGATTAGTGGAGAATATCATGGTTTATAAAAACGGGAAAGAAGCCTACGATCAATTAAAAGCTATTATTACTGCCTCACAAAAACTACCTGAAATTATATTATTAGACCTTAATATGCCTATTTGGGATGGATGGCAATTTTTAGAAGAGTTTCTGAAAATTCCAATAGAATCAAAGATTAACATTTTTATATTAACCAGTTCTGTAAATTCTGAAGATAAAATTCATGCAGAGAAATTCAACCTTAACGGTAAATACCTAGTCAAGCCTATCACCCTTGGCGAAATAAAAGCAATATTACAAGAATTATAATTTCTATAAAATTCAAAAAAAGCAACTCCTCTTTTCTTATTCCTCAAAAACAGACTAGAGGCGTTGCTTATTTTTTAGACAGCAACTTTATAGTGTCTCCAACTTGTAGTGATCCATTTTCCTTGGCAATTGCATTTTGACCAAAAATCACTTTATTGCCTGCTTTTTTATATTGAGACAAAGTAAACAAAGGTTCTTTACCTGAAAAAACACCCTTTTCCGGGTTTACGGTAATCATCGCACAACGTCCACTGGGTTTTACACCTTGAAATAAAAGCCTGTCAATACTAAATTCCTTCCAGCTTTCTTCCTCATAAGCTTCTCCTCCTGTGAAAACAAAATTGGGTCGAAATCGTTGAATGGTAACTACATCTACCAATCTACTATTCAAATCATCCAAAGATGATTGTCCAATAATCAAAAATGGAAAACCATCTGAGAAAGACGTAATATCGTCAGAGGTAATAGCAAAATCAGGATCTACTTTTCGTTGACTTTCATCTGGCATATAAACCAGTCGAACAGAAAAACCTAAAATTTGCGAAAACCAATTTGAAACGGATTCTTCTATAATAACGGCTTCAACAGTGTCCTCCCAAACCATAACATTCGTTTTAGAATTGCTATTCTTTTGCGAAAGCAAAATTCTCACATTCAATTCTAAATTATTAGGATGAGTTACTACCAGAAAATCATCTTCTATTTTAATTTGAAACAAGGCTAATTCGGGATAATTTCTTTGATTAATAAAAATCCCTTCATCATCAACCAACATCCATCGTCGATCAAACTCTAATCCACGAGCAGTTACTTGAGATTGTTTTAAAGATATCCCTGCCAGTGATTTTATGGGATAAATCCACAATTCTGAAAGTTGAAGCATATTCTAAATTTTATTTCAAAATTAACAAAGATTTTTTCATTAGTAATCGAAAGTTAGAAATTTAAAGCACCTAGCTTTGAATTCATAAATAAAAGCAACGTAAAACAACACAAACAACTCTATCATAATGCTTTCACCAATAACAGGATATGTAAACTACCATTCAATATATATTCCTACTTAAAATAAAAGCAAATTTAATAAAAGACATGGTTGTCTTTTATTAAATTTACGCTACTTTTGCATCAACATTTAATTAGAATCATTAAAAATAGAAGTTCTAATTAAAATTTTCAATTAATAAAAAAACAGTAATACTTTCGACCCAATCATATTTAAAAAAGGACAAAAAAACCTTTTTATCATTTAATAAAAATTAAACATAAAAGCTCATGCAAAAAGTTTCTCTATCTGAAGACCTAGAATTTAACGACCATAAACCAGCCGTTAAAGCATTATTAAAAACTCCTTACTCAAGTGAAGTTCGGATTTTAATAAAGAAAGACCAGCTAATGAAAGAACATCAGGCTCCATTTCCGATCGTAATTGAAGTTTTTGATGGCGCGATAGAATTTGGTATCAACGGAGAAAATCAAATACTCAACAGAGGAGACATAATCACGCTGGATGCTTCAGTTCCCCACGATTTAAAAGGCATTACAGATTCAATAATTCGTCTTACCATTCACAAACAAGACACTATTGAACGTATTAATTCAATTCTATAATAAATTAAAACAAACAAAAATGAAAAAAACCTGGATAGCATTTATAAGTGTGGTAACAATCTCATTTATAGTCCTCATAGGAGTTGGTAAAGAAGTTTACCAAACACAACCTCCCATTCCCGAAAAAGTAATACTCCAAAGTACAGGAGAAGTTGTTTACACTAAAGAAGACATCCAAATAGGTCAGAATGTTTGGGAATCTATTGGTGGAATGGAAGTGGGATCCATTTGGGGACACGGTAGCTACGTAGCGCCCGATTGGACCGCCGACTGGATACACAAAGAGGCCGTTTTTATGCTTGAACATTGGGCAACAGAATTCAACATGCCTTATGATCAACTTGATGTTGAAAAGAAAGCCGCTCTAAAAGCACGATTAATAAAAGACATTAAAACAAATACCTATGATGAAGGTACAAAAAACTTCACTATATCAGCGGATCGTTTGAATGCCATTAAGAGTAATACGGAACATTACACTAAAATTTTCTCGGAGGGTAAAGAGGAATACGCGATTCCGAGAGGTGCATTGACAGATACCAAAAAATTAGCGCAACTAAATGCCTTTTTATTCTGGACTTCTTGGGCAGCTAGTACCAATAGACCAAATCTTGATTACACCTATACTTCGAACTGGCCACACGAGCCTTTAATAGACAACAACATTACTGATAGTTCTATTATTTGGTCTGGTTTATCAATTGTATTGTTGTTATTATTCATTGGAATATTGACGTATTACTACCTTCTTAATCATGAAAAAGGAGATATCGTTACCAAACCAAAATCAGATCCTTTAGACAATCTGAAATTATTACCGTCTCAAAAAGCGGTTTTAAAATACTTTCTTATTATCTGTTTTCTAATTGCACTGCAAGTTGTATTAGGAATCATAACCGTGCATTATACCGTTGAAGGGCAAGCCTTTTTTGGCTTTGAGATTTCACAATTTCTACCGTATTCAATTACGAGAACATGGCATACTCAGTTGGCCGTTTTTTGGATTGCAGCTACTTGGTTAGCCACAGGATTATTCTTGGCGCCAATGATTTCTGGCAAAGAAATGAAGTATCATATTTTGGGAATTAATTTTCTATTCATTGCATTATTGATTATCGTTCTAGGGTCTATGTTTGGAGAATGGTTAGGGGTTCATCAATTTTTGGATTTAACTACCAACTTTTTCTTTGGTCACCAAGGGTATGAATACATGGATTTAGGCCGTTTCTGGCAGATTTTATTGGGAGTAGGACTCGTTTTATGGGTACTTATGGTAAGTCAACACATTCTACTTGCTATTCGTAGAAATGACAATTCAAAATCATTGCTAACGATATTATTAATTTCTGTAATGGCAATTGGAATGTTCTTTTTCTCTGGTTTAATGTATGGAGAAAACAGTAGTTTGCCCGTAATTAATTATTGGAGATGGTGGTTGGTTCATCTTTGGGTAGAAGGCTTCTTTGAAGTATTTGCAACGGTAGTTATCGCTTACATTTTCTCTCAATTAAAAATCATTTCAGAAAAAACTGCGGGAAGAGTTTCTGTCGCTTCAGCAACCATCTTTTTAGCTGGAGGAATCCTTGGAACCTTACATCATTTGTATTTTTCTGGAACACCTGTAAAAGCAATTGCGCTTGGCGCCACCTTTAGTGCTCTAGAAGTAGTTCCACTTACTTTAATGGGATTTGAAATTAGAGAAAACTGGAGTTTATTAAAAAGTACGGCTTGGATGCAAAAATACAAATGGCCTATCTTCTTCTTTATTGCGGTTTCTTTTTGGAACTTTTTAGGAGCTGGAGTATTTGGTTTCATCATCAATCCTCCTATTGCTCTCTATTACATACAAGGATTGAACACGACGGCTGTCCATGCACATACGGCATTGTTTGGAGTGTACGGAATGTTGGGAATGGGATTCATTTTGATTTGCTTGCGCTTCTATTCTGATAGAGTTTGGAATGAGAAGAAATTAAAAATTGCTTTTTGGGCATTGAATATTGGTCTTATCGCCATGGTTGTTCTTAGTTTATTACCAATCGGAATTATTCAAGCCTATACTTCTATCACCAAAGGATATTCTTTTGCTAGAGATTCAGAATTACTTTATTCACCAACAATCCAAACATTAAAGTGGATGCGAATGGTTGGAGATATAATCTTCTCGGTGGGTATTTTCTACTTCTGTTGGTTTACGGTAAGTGAAACCATTTATAACTTGAAAAGAAAAGATTAACAACTTCTTTTTATTTCGTAATAAAAAGCCTTTATGGAGAATAGCAATTCTCTATAAAGGCTTTTTTAATTTAATGAAACGAGCACTACAACTACTTTTCTAGTTAGACTTAGTGTCTTCTAAATTATTCAATCCATTTTACATGCTACAATCCATTTAAGTCATCATGTAGTACTTAAAAAAGGCAACTTAACCATGAATTAGACTAGTTCTACTTATATAACAAATAGTGGTCTAATAATTCAAATTAACTCCAAATCCAACTCCCATATCGCTATCATAATGTGTCGTGACGCCAAAGTTTTTGCCAATAATATATTTGAGTCCGCCCATATATTCTTTATCAGTATTGACCATAAATGCCATTCGTAATCTTTTGGTTAATGGAATATCCTCACGCATCAATTGCATTCTTATATTTCCGTCATGAAAAACCTCAGCTTGAAAAATTACCAACATTGGCAACGTATAATTGAAACCCAAACTAGCTTGTATCCGTTTGTCTTTAGTGCTTGTTTGATTAAAAATATTATTTTCCACTTCGTTATGCCCTAATTTCCTGTAACGAGCGTCTAAACCAATAAAAGGCATAAACCACTGATTTTTTCCGATGTACCTACCTATATGTGTTTCTGACTCGTAACCGTGTTCATCATGATACCCCAAACGCCATTCGGTTCCAAAACTCCAACGCGCATTTTGCAGCATTGCTTGTCCATCATTTCCATTGCTAGAAAAATCATTTTCTGCCATAAAATGAGGTTCATTACTTTCGGCCTGTAACTTTTTATATGCTTTTTCTTTATTTGGCAAAAGCGGATTTGGTTCTGAATTTTCATAGCTGAATACTCTATTCATTCCCGCCATCATGTGGTATAAAATATGACAATGAAAAAACCAATCGCCATCAGCATTTGCTTCAAACTCTATTACATCAGTTTCCATTGGCATAATATCTAGAACGTTCTTTAATG